>JBLHNE010000029.1:0-11558 GCA_047619265.1 Rickettsiales bacterium
GTTAATTTTTACTTATTTTTATCTAAATTTTCTAAGTTTTCTAAAAACTACAATTTAATGTCTAAAATCATTGCAATTAAAAGCGTAGATGTGAATCTATTATTTGTTTTAAATGCCTTTGAGGCAATGAAATTTCGCCGTTTGTAATATTTCTCGGCGCCGGTCGTAGTTTGCAACTGCGACCTTTTGTTTATTAAAATTAGTAACAAAAGAATTACTTAAAGTCGTAATTTTTTGACTTTTAACAAACAAAAAATCGCCATTGTAAACTTCGGGACAGCGTCAAGGATCAACATCAAGAGCTTCTAGAATTGAAAGATGTTAAAATTAAATATCTCAATTTCTAAAAATTAATCGATTTTTTATTTTCGAAATGTTCAAAAAAATAGCGTTATCAATAATATTTTTATTATTCTGCCAGAATATTTTCGCGCAGGATCTACATGGAAAATTTGCCGATTGGACGGTTTTCACCACTGGATTTGGCAGTAAAAAAATTTGCTATGCAGTTTCGCTGCCAATCAAACAAAGCGGCAATTACCGAACTCGTGGCGAGCCATATTTTCTGGTCATCAACTCCGCCGACAACATCGACGAAATCAACATTTCTTCAGGATATGTCTACAAAAATGCTTCAGAAGCTGAAATTTCTTTCGGGCTTAAAAAATTTTATGGATTAACCTACAAAAGCCTAGTTTGGGCAAATAACAAAAACGACGATATTGACATTATTAAAGAGATGAGAAGAAATTTAGATGTGGTAGTTTCTGGTGTGAACAGACAAAATAAATATTCCAGCGACACCTATTCCTTAATCGGCTTTAAACAGGCTTTTGGAAAAATGAAAGAGATTTGCAGTTTTAACTTAAAAACAGATTAGAATTTTTAAGATCAATTTTATTGCAAAAATAATTAATTAAAATTATGCCAGACAAAACTCCAGAACAACAAATAGAGCATTTAAAAGACAAGACTGAAGCAGAAATTTATAAAATAATTTAAAGGTGATGATTTTTTTAAAGATAATTTTGGAAAATCTTTAGACATAAGTGCTTTTAAGAAAAATGTTACAAATTTTGTTACAGTTTTTCATGAAATATCCCAGTATGATTTTAAGTTTGCAGTTTGTGGTGCAGATGGGAAAAATCCAAAACAAATCACTTGTAGCAAAAACAATAAATCTTGGCAGCTTCCCACCGAGTCTGGAGTTAAGAAATATTCTCCAAAAACTGATGGTCTAGACCCTCTATCTGGAATAAATGTTAAAGTCTTGGTTCAAGAGAGGGATGTTGTAATAGGTTAGATGTAAGTCTTAAAGCTTACTTCCCATTAGTTTTGATTTAAGATAAAAATACACCAATTACCGGTGCTAGTCGTAGTTTGCAACTGCGACCTTTTGTTTATTAAAATTAGTAACAAAATAATCACCTAAAGTGTCAATTTCTTTGCTTTTTAGTAAACAAAAGTCGCAGTTACAAACTACGACTAGCACCGATAGCGTCTAAAATAAATACTCTAGCACCAAATGTTAGTGGAACACTAGTAATTAAAAATCTCTAAATCTATTTTTAAACAGCCTTAATTCCAAGATTTTTAAATAATTCTTGATCTTTTGTAGCTTCTGGATTTTCAGTTGTTAAAAGCTTATCGCCGTAGAAAATTGAATTAGCGCCCGCCAAAAAGCACAAAGATTGAGTTTGATCGTTCATTTCTCCTCTTCCTGCAGAAAGTCTGACGAAAGATTTGGTCATCACAATTCTAGCAACCGCAATGGTTCTAATGAATTCAAATTCATCAACACCTTTAGCATTTTCAAGCGGAGTTCCTTTAACTTTCACTAAGCGATTAATCGGAACTGATTGTGGCTGAGTTTCTAAATTCGCTAAAACTTGTAGCATTTTTGCCCGATCAATGCGTTCTTCGCCCATTCCCACAATTCCGCCTGAGCAAACATTAATATTGGCATTTCTAACATTTTGCAAAGTTTCAAGGCGATCTTCAAATTTTCTGGTGGTAATGATTTTTTCGTAATATTCAGCCGAGCTGTCGATATTGTGGTTGTAGTAATCTAGGCCTGCAGATTTTAATTTTTCGCTTTGCGCGCCGTTAATCATTCCAAGAGTAACGCAAGTTTCCATGCCTAAATCCTTCACTTCTTTGACCATGTCGCAAACTTTGTCTAAATCGCGATCATTTAAATTTCTCCAAGCTGCGCCCATGCAAAATCTGCTGGCTCCGGCTTTTTTCGCTTGTTTGGCGGCTTCCACAACTTTTTCAATTTCCATGAAAGGCTCTTTTTTAAGCTCGGTATTGTAGTGGGCTGATTGCGGGCAATATTTGCAATCTTCGGGGCAAGATCCGGTTTTAATGCTTAGAAGCGTGCTAATTTGCACCTCGTTAGGGTTAAAATTTTCGCGGTGAATAGTTGCTGCTTGAAAAACCAAATCAGAAAATGGTTTGTTAAATAATTCTAAGATTTCATCTATTTTCCAGTTGGTTCTAACATTGCTTACAGTTCTACTAGAAACGGTTTCTTGCTTGATTTGATTAAGTTGCATTTGGTTTTTTTATTGCTTTTAAAATATTAAGTGCGCCAGAAAAATAGGACAAAATAAGGTAGGCCATTAAACCCGCCAAGATGTTTAAAATCAAATTAATCATTGGGCTTGTGGTTAATAAATGTTTATTTAAGAAAAATAGCATCAAACCCATTAAAGCTGCCGGAATGAATATTTGAAATAATTTTTTCAAAAAATCGCTTTCAAAAATAAAATGCTTTCTTTTGGTTAAAGAAATAATCATCAAAGCCACGTTTAAATAGGAAGCAATCACCACCGCCAAAATAATGCCTAAATATCCGAATGGTTTAAAAAATATCAGGGTTAAAACAATATTAAATAAAACACAAAATATGGCAATTTTCATTGGCGTTTTGGTGTCGCCTCGGGCAAAAAAGCTAGGCTCTAAAACCTTGGCCATCACAAAAGCAGGAAGTCCAAAAGAATAGAATATTAAAGCTTTAGAAACCATTAATGTGTCTTTGGGCAAAAAAGCGCCTCTTTGAAATAAAACTTCAATAATCGGATGAGCCAAGCAAATAAGGGCAATTGCGGCGGGAATAATTAATATTAAGCTGGCTTCTAGGGCAACATTTTGCAATCGAATAGCATTACTTAGGCTGTTAGATTTAATGGCTTTAGAAAGGGTTGGCAGCAAAGCAATGTTAATGGCAATGCCAATCATGGCCAGAGGTAATTGATTAATGCGATCTGCGTAGTAAATGTATGAAATAGCGCCAGAAATGAAACTGGCAATCATGGTGTTAAATAAAAGATTAATCTGCATGACATTGGCGCCAATAATTCCGGGTCCTAATTTTTTGAAAAAATGTTTGATATCGATATTGAATTTTGGGAATTTTGGATAAACCAACATTTTTGCCCTGAACAAAAAATAGCCCAGCCACAATGTTTGCAAAATTCCAGAAACAAAAACTCCCCAAGAAAGAGCGTAGGCCAAATTTGGAACAAAGGGCGCCAGAATAAAAAGTGACGCAATTAAAGTGATGTTGGCAATTATTGGAGCAGAGGAGGGTGCGGCGAATTTTCCAATCGAATTTAGAACTCCAGAAAACAGCGAAACCACAGAAATGAAGAGGAGGTAGAAAATGGTGATTCGCGACAAAGTTACCAATAAATCAAATTTTTCAGGATCAGAATAAAACCCGAAAAACATCGCTTTAGTGATGAAGGGCATGAATATTTGAAAAACGATGACCAGAATTAATAGAGCAAATAATAGAAAGGACAGAATATTTCTGACGAAGTTTTTGGCATCTTCAGAATTATTTTCGCCAAGGTTTTTTTCGCCAGGGTTTTTTTCTCTAGGGTTTTTTTCTCTAGGGTTTTTTTCGCCAGGGTTTTTCTCATTTGCTAGTTTTTCAACAAAAAGAGGAATGAAAGCAGAATTAAAAGCTCCTTCAGCAAAAACCCTGCGGAAAAAATTAGGTAATTTAAAAACAGCAAAAAACACATCAGAAAGCATTCCGGTTCCCAAATATTTAGCGATCAAAATATCGCGAATAAATCCAGAAATGCGCGATAGAGAAATGAAGAAAGAAATTGTTAAGGCTGATTTAAAAAGACGCATTTAATTTCTTTGGGGAGGTTTAAAGTTAAGGCTAAAAATTAAGGATGATTTGTAAAAATACAATCTAATTAAAAAACACGAATCTTTGCTACATGTGGTAAAGATTCGTGTTTAAACTTTATTTAATATTATTTCCCAAAATTCGCTCGGTAGCCCTCGGTGCCGTTCGCAGTTACAAACTACGACTGGCACAAAGAACGCTTAAAAACAATACTCCAACATCTAAATTTTAATGGAACATTAGCGGTATTAAATAAAAAAATTCTTAAAAATTCTACCTCAAAATCAATAAAGGAATCGTTGTTTTTCTGATTAATTCATTAGTAGTGCTTCCTAAAATAAAGCTGCGAATTTCGGAATGACCGTAGGCTCCAATCACCAAAAGATTGATTCCATGCTCTTCAATATGCTCGGCCACAACATTTTCAACGCGCATTCTTGGTTTTAAATAGCTTTGCACTTGCAGCCCGCCATTGGTTAGTTTCTCTTCCGCTTCTTTGAGTAATTTTTTGTTTTTTTCGCTTTCTGGGTCAACTTGCAATAAATGACATTCTAAACCTTTAAATAAAGGTGAAGAAGAAATGTAATCAATGATTTTTTGACCATTTAAGCTGCCGTCAAAAGCAATTAAGAAGCGATTAATTGGTGCAATTTTAGCCGACGCAATCAACAAAGGTTTGTGAATTTGGCGAGCAGTTTGCTCTAAATTTGAACCAATGCGATTTGTTTCTTCGTTCTTTTCTCCTCTTTTTCCTAAAATAATCAAACTAGATTGATCTTGTAGTCCAGAAATTGTTTCGGATAAAGAACCTCTAAGATGCAAAGTGGTAAGTTCTTTGGCGCCTTTTTCGTTTAAATATTGTTGCGCTTCATCTAATATTGCTTGCCCTTTTTGTTGCTGTGTTTTGCCATGTTCTTCATCAATTTTGCTTAATTCTTCTAAAATTCCTTGCTTAGTTCCAACTCCAATTGCCCCACTTAAATCTCCAGATTTCATAATGTCGGTGTGAAGTGAATCGATGTGTAGAATGGTAATTTCATCATGTAATTTTGTTTGCGCCCACAAAGCTAAATCGCAAATATTATTGGCGTAATTTGATCCGTCTACACAGGTAAGAATTTTATTTTTGGTTGTTTTATTTTTAGACATTTTTCTCTCCGTTTGGTATTTATTTTAAAGAACGGAGCATGCGCTCCGCCCCGCTTTGCCGGGATCCCCGCTATCCATCGTGACAATAGATTTTGGTTTTTAGATTAATAGAAAATTACTCGGTGCCGGCACCGAGGGTCGTTTCTAGATCTGGAATTTTAGTTGACTAATGATTAGAAACCAAATTAACCGCATCTGGTTTATCCATCACTCCAATTTTATCTACAATTGTTTTACTAGCCTCGTTTAAGCCAATTAATTCAACTTTTGTTCCACCACGGCGGAATTTTAGAACTACTTTATCGAGCACTTCCACAGCGGAAATATCCCAAAAATGAGCCTTGCTAACATCGATTGTGGCTTTTTCTAGAACTTCTTTAAAATCAAAATAGGCCGTGAATTTTTCAGAAGAAGCGAAGAAAACTTGGCCAGTAACTTCGTAGGTTCGATGTGCTTTGTCGCTGGAAATATTTGATTTAACATTAAGAAGTTCGGAAACTTTGCGGGCGAAAAATAATGCACTCATCAAAACACCAACAAAAACTCCTGCCGCCAAATTGTGAGTTGCAACCACAACAGCCACAGTTGTAAACATTACAATGCTAGAAGATTTTGGGGTGATTCTGAGATTAGCAATTGAGGACCAACTAAAAGTTCCAATCGAAACCATGATCATGACAGCAACTAAAGCTGCCATGGGAATTTTGCTGACTTGGTCGCTTAAAACCAGAATCAAAAACAATAAAAATGAGCCAGCAAATAAAGTTGAAAGCCTGCCTCTTCCTCCAGATTTAACGTTAATTACAGATTGACCAATCATGGCGCAGCCTGCCATTCCACCAAAAAATCCAGACACAATATTGGCAATCCCTTGTCCTTTGCATTCGCGATTTTTTTCACTTGGAGTGTCGGTTAAATCGTCGACAATGACCGCGGTCATTAACGATTCGAGCAAACCAACTGCCGCAAGAGTGATTGAGTAAGGGAAAATGATTTTTAGAGTTTCAAAATCAAAAGGAATATTAGGAATCAAGAATAATGGAAATGAGTCTGGAAGCTGACCCATATCGCCAACGGTGCGAATTTCCATAGGCATTAAAATGCTAAAAATAGTTAAAACCACAATTGCAACTAAAGGCGAAGGAATTGCTTTGGTTAAGAGGGGAAGTAAATAAATAATTCCAAGACCAGCGGCAACCATGGCATAGACTTGCCAATTTCCACCAACTAGCTCTGGCAATTGCGCCATAAAAATTAAAATGGCTAGAGCATTAACAAAGCCCGTCATCACCGATTTTGAAACAAAGCGCAGCAGCGATCCGAGTTTTAAAAAACCAGCAATAATTTGCAATATTCCAGTCAAAACTGTGGCCGCCAGTAAATATTCAATACCATGATCTTTTACTAAAGACACCATCACTAAAGCCATAGCCCCAGTTGCGGCTGAGATCATTCCTTTTCTTCCGCCCACAAATGCAATAACAACTGCAATACAAAATGAAGCGTAAAGACCAACTTTAGGGTCAACACCAGCAATAATTGAAAAAGCAATTGCTTCTGGAATAAGAGCCAACGCAACAACCGCGCCAGATAGAAGGTCGCCACGAATATTAAAAAACCATTCGCTACGAATTTTAGAAAAAGACATTTAATTTGATTAAAAATGAGAATAAAAGATGGGTAAAAATTTCTTAAAGTTAAGTATGTTATTAAATTTTGATTAGTCTACATTCAATCTTCTATTCAAAACTTTTCCAAGTAAATTAATGTCAATCAAACAAACATTCAGCGAAAAAGAAGTTGCCCAGATTTTAAATGTGGCAAAAAATGCCGGCGATTTAATCATGGAATATTACCACGGTCGCAAAGATTTAATGATTAAAACCAAAGAAGACGACTCTCCTGTTACCAAAGCAGATTTAGACGCCAACGATTTTATTAATCAAAAATTACAAAAATATTTTCCAAATATTGCCATTGTTTCGGAAGAAAATAGCGATGAGAAAAATTTGCAAGCCGCTCAAAATGATCAATGTTTTATGGTCGACCCAATTGATGGAACCAGCTCTTTTATTTCTAAATCGGAAGAATGGACGGTAAATATTGCTTTAATTAAAAATTGTGTGGCAGTTTTTGGGGTAATTTATTTGCCGACAAAAGATTTAATGTATTTTACAAATGATCAAGGAGAAGCTTGTAAAATCGAGAATTATTCAAGTGATAAAAGTGAAGTTCAACTAATTAAAACTACTAAAATTAAAAATAATTTAACTATTATTTGCACCAAAAGAGAGCCGGAAAAATCAGAAATTATTGCCGATTTAAAAGCTAAAAATATTGTCATTAAAAAAATGACTTCCGTTTCCAGCTCCTACAAATTTTGTTTAATTGCTGAAGGTTTTGCTGATTTGTATCCTAGAAGAATAAATATCAAAACTTGGGATGTTGCCGCTGGCCATGCAATTGTAAGCTCTGCTGGTGGAAATATGATCGATTTAACTTCTAATCAAGAGCTAGAATATCAACTTAAAAACAGCTTCGATGTTCCATTTTTTGAGGCTTATTAATGATTAATCAAAATCTTAAATTCGACGTAATAATAATTGGCGCTGGCGCGGCGGGTTTAATGTGCGCACTTACTGCGAAAAAGAAAGGCTGTAAAGTTTTGCTTCTTGAAGCTGCTGATTCGGCCGGAAAAAAAATTAGAATCTCTGGTGGAGGAAGATGTAATTTTACTAATATGCACACCTCTTCTGCTAATTTTTTGTCAGAAAATCCGCATTTTTGTCTTTCGTCTTTAAAAAGATTTACATCTCAAGATTTCATTAATTTAGTTAAAAAACATCAAATTCCTTTTCACGAAAAAACCCTCGGGCAACTTTTTTGCGATGGCTCCTCTCAAGCAATTATCGATATGCTTTTGAAAGAATGCGACGATGAAAATGAGGCCAAAAAAGTGACAATTTGGCTTAAAACTGAAATTGGAAAAATTGCTAAAATCGATGAAACTTTCCAAGTTGAAACTAATTTTGGAAAAATAAACGCAAAATCTTTAGTTGTGGCCACGGGAAGCGCAGCAATTCCTAAAATGGGCGCAACCGGTTTTGGCTACGAAATTGCTCGCAGCTTTGGGATTAAAATCATTCAACCATCTCCAGCTTTAGTTCCGCTTTCTTTTGCCCCTGAATTACTCGACAAAACCAAGACCCTTTCTGGAGTTTCACTAAATGCAATTGCGGCGATTGGAAAAGTGAAATTTAGAGAAGCAATTTTATTTACTCATCGGGGAATTAGCGGTCCGGCAATTTTGCAAATTTCTTCTTACTGGAATAAAGGGCAGGAAATTTCTATTAATTTTGCTCCAGAAATTGAAGCTGAAAAATGGTTGCTGGCAGAAAAAAAATTAAATCCTAAACAAGAAATTCAAAATATTTTAACCAAACAACTTCCTAAAAGCTTTGTTAAATTTGTGGTTTTAGAAACGAAAATTGTTGGAAATTTAGCAGATCAATCAAATAAAAAATTAAAAGAAATCGCCAATTTTATTAATGATTGGCGTTTTATTCCTAGTGGAACCGAGGGCTTTGCTAAAGCGGAAGTTGCTAAAGGCGGAGTTAGAACCGACGAGGTTTCCTCCAAAACATTTGAAAGTAAAAAAGTTTCAGGTCTTTTTTTTATTGGCGAAGTTTTAGATGTTACTGGTCATTTGGGCGGACATAATTTTCAGTGGGCTTGGGCTTCTGGAGTTGCGGCAGGAGAATCTGTTTTAATTGGATAATTATTTTTGTTTTTTTTAGATATTTTTTAAAATCCATGTGCTTAAATGAGTATCTGCAAACAGAGTTTTTAAACCCCTTTAATCCTTAAATATTCATTATAAATGACTAATAAATCTCAATTTTTAAAATCAGTAAAACTAGTAATTGCTGGCGTTGTTCTTGTTTTTGGCGTTTCTTCTTGTTCTATGATGGGCGGCGTTGAATCTCAAATTGAAAAAACTAGCCGTGCTGCTGAATCTAAATCCACAGGAACTATTAAATCTGCCGAAACTAAAGTTAAAGAAGCTATCGGTTCTGCTAAATCTAAAACCGAATAATATAGCTGTTCTTCAAAGCACGCTCTTTTAAGTAAATCAGTTCTTGATTTTTAATCTTCCTTACGGGCTATTTTTCGTAAGGAAGATTTTTTAAATCTGTTTAATTCTTAAGATTATTTTTTATGCCAGATTCTACTTCTGACGCGATTTTTGGACTTGGCCTTCGCCATCCTCATCATCAACATGTTCTGCAAAACACCCCTAAAGTAGATTTCTTTGAAATTCATACTGAAAATTTTATCGCCGATGGTGGTGCATCATTAGATTTTCTAGATAAAATTTCCGATAATTACCCACTTAGCTTTCATTGTGTTGGCCTATCTCTTGGTTCTGCTGGTGGCCTTGATAAAAAACATTTGAAAAATACCAAAAAACTACTCGATAGATTTAATCCAATTTTATTTTCCGATCATCTTTCTTGGAGCAGTTCTCCAGAGCAGGGCGCTTCCAACGATTTGCTGCCAATTTTATACACCAAATCTGCTCTGAAAGTTTTTTGCGATAATGTTAAGCGAGCGCAAGATTTTTTTGGGCGCGAAATTTTAATTGAAAATCCTTCAGCTTATTTAGAATTTGAAGAATCAAAAATTAGTGAAATAGATTTTCTCAACGAAATTTCTGTTAAAGCAGATTGTGGAATTCTACTCGACATTAATAATGTGTTTGTCAGTGCTAAAAATTTTGGTTTTTCTCCTGAAAAATATTTAGAAAATATCAATATTTCTAAAATTAGGGAAATTCATTTAGCCGGCCATTCGGTTGTTAAATATGGTGATCAAGAAATTAGAATCGACACTCACAGCACCAATACTTGCGATGAAGTTTTGGAGCTTTACAAAAATTTTAAACAAAAAAATAATTTAAAAATTCCAGTTTTAGTGGAATGGGATGAAGAAATTCCAGAATTTGATGTTTTGTTTAACGAAATGCAGAAAGTTAAAAATATATGAATAAAACACAAACCTTAAAGAAACGTCCTGGACCAAGCTTGGCCGATATTCAAAACGATTTCATTGATGCTATTTATGATGAAAAGCAAAAATCGATCTTATCTGCAATTAAAACAGGTAAAGCGGGAAAAGAAGATTTGCTCAATATTTATCGCAATAATCTGTCCTCAAACTTAATTGGCGCTTTAAAAATTACCTATCCTTTAGTTTTAAATTTTTTGGGAGAAAAAGAATTTAATCAGATTAGTGCAGAATTTATTAAAGATAATCGCTCCACTAGCGGTAATCTCGATTATTACGGAGAGGAGTTTTTTGAGTTTCTACTAATTAAAAAAAATAAGTTTTTAAGTGATTTAGCAAGATTAGAGTGGATCAAGCAAGAATCTTACCTAGTAAAAGATGCGCCTTTGATTGATATTTCTCAGCTGCAAAATTTAGATTCAGAAAAACTATTTGACGTAGAATTTGGGCTTCACCCATCCTGTTTTTTGTATCGCTCAAAATATGATTTACTGGCTGAAATAAACCCAGATCAAGACCAAGAAGAGCCAGTTCATTTCATGATTAATCGCCATAATCTAGAAGTTTCGGTAGAAAAAATTCCTCTCGACGAATTTAATTTTATTTGCGGAATTGCTGAAAAATTAAACCTGTATCAAATTTATGAAAAATATGAAATTGATATTCAAAAATGTTTAGCAAAATATTTATCTAATAACGTTTTGATAAGTTTTAAGGTTGCTTAATTAATGCTAGTTTTTGCAATCCTAAATTTATCAAATATGTGAGCGTCTAGCTTCTTGATTTTAATAAAAACGACAACTACTCTTCGCGACCTTATTTCAATTAATAAATCTCAATTCAATATGACTAACTTTTTCTCCAATATCTTCACTTCCGATGCCATTGCTCAAACAACTAGCGGAGCTGCTGCTGGAGCTTCTAGCACTGGCTTTATGAATTTCATGCCATTGATTTTAATCTGTTTGGTTTTCTATTTTCTTTTAATCAGACCACAACAAAAGAAAGCTAAAGAGCATCAAAACACTCTAAACGCTTTAAAAAATGGCGATAAAGTTCGCACTAATGGTGGAATTTTCGGAGTTATTAAATCAGTTGATAGCAAAGAAGATTCTGTTGAATTGGAAATTGCTGAAAATGTTGTTATTAAAGTTCTAAAACAAGGCATTTCCGATGTAGTTAACGATGCCTC
>JBLHNE010000030.1:0-11397 GCA_047619265.1 Rickettsiales bacterium
TTTTTCTTCCTCGGTTGACTTACCAGGATCTATGGTGGGAATGATTAATATTAGTGAAATGATTGGCAAGGCAATTGGGTCTTCTGAGAAAACCAAGAAAGCTAAAATGACCGTTACCAAGGCTCTTAAAACTTGTATCGAGGAAGAATCGAGTAATTTGCTTGATGAAGAACAAATTGTTCAAATTGCCGTTAATATTGTCGAAGAAGACGGAATTGTTTTTATTGATGAATTCGACAAAATTTGCGCCAAAAATTCAAATAGTCACAGCGGCGAAGTTTCCAAAGAAGGTGTGCAGCGCGATTTATTACCGCTAGTCGAAGGAACTGCAGTTAATACTAAATATGGAATAATTAAAACTGATCACATTTTATTTATTGCTTCTGGAGCTTTTCATGTTTGTAAACCTTCCGATTTAATTCCTGAACTTCAAGGCAGATTTCCAATTCGCGTGCAATTAAAACCTCTAACTGAAGCCGATTTGGTGCGCATTTTAAAAGAACCAGAATCGAGTTTAATTAAACAATATGTGGCATTGATTGCGGTTGATAATGTCACTCTTAATTTCACCGATGATGGTATTAACGAAATTGCTAAAATTGCCCATAAAGTTAATGGAGAAGTTGAAAATATTGGTGCTAGAAGGCTTTACACTTTGCTAGAAAAAATTCTGGAAGATGTCAATTTTTCAGCAGGAACTTCTAAAAAGAACAGCAAAGTGACCATCAATAAAAAATATGTTGATGATCATTTAGGAGATTTAATTAGTGGTAAGACTGATTTGTCAAAATTTATTTTGTAAAAAATGATAGGTAGTTTTTCTGAGAAATTAAATCAAACAGCCTCTTTGGTTGAAAAAAGAATGGCCGAGTTACTTCCTGAAAATGCTAATTTTTCTGATTCTAAGTTGGTTTTGGCAATGAATTACAGCGCCAAAACTAAAGGCAAAAGAATTCGTCCCTTTTTAACTTTGGTTGCTGCTAATATCTTTAATTCTAAAAAAGATCAAAAATTAAAAGAATCGGCTTTAAATATTGCGGCAATTTTGGAATTTATTCATATTTATTCCTTAATTCACGACGATCTTCCGGCAATGGACGACGACGATTTTCGTAGAGGGGAACCCAGCTGTCATAAGAAATTTGACGAGGCAACGGCAATTTTAGCAGGAGATTCCTTGCTTACTTTTGCTTTTGAAATTTTATCTAGCTCAAAGCTGGAAATTGACCCTGAAATTAAATGCCAAATAATTCATAATATTTCCAAAGCTATTGGTTTTGAAGGAATGGCTGGTGGGCAAATGCTAGATTTAGAAGCTCAAAACAAAAAATTAACCCAAAGCAAAATTTTTGAACTTCATCATTTAAAAACTGGAAAATTAATTATTTGCGCCATTGAGGCGGGAGCAATTTTGGGTGGCGCTGATCAAAACACAAAAAATGCTTTAATTAATTATGGAAAAACCATTGGTTTAGCTTTCCAAATTAAAGACGATTTGCTGGATTTCGAAGATGAAAAAATTAACCCCAGAACAAAACCAGACGCGGCTAGCATTGTTAATTTAATTGGAAAAGAAGCTGCGACTGAGAAATTGAATCTGCTTGAGAAACAAGCGATTAAAGATTTAGAAATTTTCGGTCCAGAAGCAAATCTGCTCAGAGAATTGACCAATTTTATTGTTAATAGGAAATTGTAAGAAGACTCCTTAATTGTAAAAAATAATACGCTTTGTCTCTACTTGAATATTTAAAATAATCTGCCATTATCCCGCCCATCTACTCCAAAAATTATTAAAAAAATAATCAAACATCAAACGAAATGTCCAATTTAATTGCTCTTTCCTACCTAATTTCTTCGATTCTATTTATTTTAGCAATTTACGGATTAGCCTCCCCTAAAACCGCTAGAAATGGTAACAGATTTGCGATGGCTGGAATGGCTCTAGCAATAATAACCACAATTTCTTTGCCAATTGTTGAGAATAAATTATTAATAATTTTAGCAATAATTATTGGCGGATCGGTTGGTAGTTTCATTGCTTTAAAAGTTAAAATGACGGCGATGCCACAATTAGTTGCTGGTTTTCACTCTTTAGTTGGTCTTGCAGCGGTTCTAATTACTGCGGCAGCTCTTTGGATGCCAGAATCTTTTGGAATTTCTGATGGATCTGGAGTTAAGCTGGGAAGTTTAATTGAGCTTGGTTTGGGTCTTGTTATCGGTGGAATAACTTTTACTGGATCAATAATCGCCTTTTTAAAGCTTAACGGTAATTTCTCATCAAATTTCAAACTTAAACAGCAAAAAATAATTGGCATCATTTTAGGTGGCACAATTCTTGTTTGCTTGATTCTATTCTTCATTTCTGGATCACAAACTCTTTTCATTGTTTTGGCCATACTAGCTTTTCTTTTTGGAATTTTCTTAATCGCTCCAATTGGTGGTGCTGATATGCCGGTTGTAGTTTCAATGCTTAACTCTTATTCAGGTTGGGCAGCTTCTGCTGCAGGTTTTACGCTTGGAAATTCTCTACTTATTGTCACCGGTGCTTTAGTTGGTGCTTCAGGAGCTATTTTGAGCTACATCATGTGTAAGGCAATGAATCGCTCAATCATCAATGTTATTTTTGGAGGATTCTCTCAACCAGCCGTCGGAATTGGTGCTGACAAAGAAGAGGAAGAAAGATCAATTCGCCGAGGAAGTGCGGAAGATGTGGCATTTTTGATGAAAAATTCTTCTTCAGTAATTATAGTTCCTGGTTATGGAATGGCAGTTGCTGGCGCTCAACATGCAGTTGCTGAAATGGCAAATCTACTTGAAGAGCAAGGTGTCGATGTGAAATATGCTATTCATCCAGTTGCTGGAAGAATGCCGGGACACATGAATGTGCTTCTTGCTGAAGCTGGAGTTGACTACGAAAAAGTTCTTGAATTAGAAGAAATTAACAACGATTTCAAAAGCACCGATGTGGTTTATGTTATTGGCGCTAACGACACAACTAACCCTTCCGCAAAAACTGATAAAGACAGTCCAATCTATGGAATGCCAATTCTAGATGTTGCTTCTGCTGCAACTGTGGTTTTTGTTAAAAGATCAATGGCGGCAGGATATGCCGGAGTTCAAAATGAACTTTTCTTCAGAGACAATACCATGATGGTTTTTGGCGATGCTAAAAAAGTCAGTGAATCAATTGTGAAAGAGTTAGATTAAACCTAATTCTTTCACCTCGTGATACCAAAATTTAACTTTTGGTATCAACCCGCCTTAATTTCTAGAACAAAAAAATCAAAATAAATAAATATGAGAATAAACGCTAATTCTTTGAAAGTTGGAAATGTTATCGAATATCAAAAAGGCCTTTGGGTGGTTTTAAAAAGAGACCATGTCAAACCGGGGAAAGGCGGCGCATATATTCAGGCGGAATTAAAAAACATTACTCAGGGAACTAAAACCAACACACGCTTCTCATCCTCAGACGATATTGAAAAAGCTCATTTGGAATTCAAAAAATTCCAATATCAATATATGGATGGTGACGATTTAGTGGTTATGGATATGGAAAGTTTTGAACAGCTTAATTTCAATAAAGAATTACTCGGAGAATCTTTGCCATTTTTGCAAGATGAAATGGAAATTAGAGTCGAGTTTTGTAATGACAAAGCCATCAATGTTATTTTGCCAGAAAACGTAACTCTGGAAATAGCATCTGCTGATGCAGTCGTTAAAAATCAAACTGCTAGCTCATCTTACAAACCTGCTGTTTTGGAAAATGGCGTAAAAGTTATGGTTCCTGCTTTTGTGGAATCTGGCGATAGAATTATCGTAAAAACTGAAGATGCTACCTATGTTGAAAGGGCAAAGAAGTAGAGTTTTAAAGGTTTTTAGTTAAATCGACATCAATTTGTCAATTATTTTAGAGAAAAAACCATTTTTAGTTTCAAAACCTTCTTTGATTTTTTCTTTTCCGTAAATGTTTTTAAGAAAAATTAACATTCCAAAAACACTACAAAAGGATGGATCGTCAAATATTTCTGGAATATTATTAACTCTAGAAGGATAACCAATTCGAACCGGTTTATTAAAAATATTTCCGGCCACATTCTCAATTCCAACAATATTGGCGGTTCCACCAACTAAAACAACGTTATTAATCATTCTGGATTCATATCCACTTTTCTCCATTTCTTTTTTAACGGATTCCAAAATTTCTTCTAAGCGGGATTGAATTATTTCTCGTAAATCTTTCTTGGTAATTCCATCAATTCCTACCACATCAAAATCGTCGGCCTTTAGATTAATTAGCTCCCTTTCTTCCGCCGGACTCAAAAGTAGAGAATTGTTTAAATTTTTTACGGTTTCTGCAGTGTCAAAATCAATATTTAAAACCACCGCAATATCGCGAGTTATGTGAATTCCTCCAGCATTAAAATTGCCAGTATGAACCAATTTATTTTCTAAAATAATAGCAAAGGAAGTGTCCCCACCGCCAATATCAATAATTACAGTACAGAGATTTAACTCGCTATCTGAAAGGCAGGAAAGCGCTGAAGAATATGGTTCGCAAATGTAATTATAAACTGCCAATTGGCATCTTTTTAAGCAGCTGGCAATGTTGCGAACTGTGGTTAATGAACTTGAAACAATATGAAATCTGGCAGATAAGATATCTCCAGTCATGTAGCGCGGGTTTTGAATGGGGCTGGCATCGTCAATTCGATATTGCAAAGGCAAAAGGTGAACAACTTCTCTATTACCTCTTTTATAGGCAAAACGGGTTGCATTGGCTAAATTAGTGATGTCGGAGGTTTTGACTATTTCTCCAGAAATCTTGTTTTTAACGATTTTCTTTTGTGAAAGAGTTTCGGCGCCAGATAATCCAACCACTAAACGATCAATATTAAGTCCTGCCATTCTTTCAGCATCGCAAACCACGTTTGTGATTGCCTTTTGAGCTTGACGCATATCAGAAATTGCGCTGGCAATAATACCACGTGACTCGCGATATCCATAGCCCAGAAGTGTAATGTCTTTATTGTCAACTGCCGCAATTAGGCACACCAATTTTGTGGTACCAATATCTAGACATGCAACAATTTTCTTGTTTTTAGACATTTTTACTAAATTTTATTCAAACTTTATTCCAAAACGATTGGCAATTTCTTTATAGGCTTCAACTAATCCGCCTAAATCTCTGCGGAAACGGTCTTTATCCATTTTTTCATTGCTATCTTTATCCCAAAGACGACAAGAATCTGGGCTAATTTCGTCAGCTAGAATAATTTTACCTTCTTTATCAAAACCAAACTCGATTTTAAAATCGACTAATCTGATATTTATTTGAGAGAAGAGATCTTGAAGAATTTGATTAATTTTAAAAGTATATTCTTTAATTAAATTCAATTGTGTTTCATTTACGATTTTTAAAACTTTGATAGCATGATCATCGTTAATTAGAGGGTCGCCAAGATCATCGTCTTTGAGGCAAAGTTCAAAAACTGCTCCGCCAATTTCAATTCCTTCATTAATTCCAAGTCTTTTAGCCATACTACCTGCGGTGATATTACGAATAATAACTTCTAAAGGAATTATTTGGACTTTTTTAACTAGTTGCTCTCTTTGGTTTAACCTTTTAATAAAATGCGTCGGAATGCCATTTTCAGACATTTTTAACATTAAAAATTCGGAGATAAAGTTATTCAAAACTCCTTTATCAGCAATAACATCTTTTTTAATATTATTAAAAGCAGTGGCATCGTCTTTGAAATATTGAATTAATTCATTTTCATTATCTGTGGAATAAAGGGTTTTTGCTTTTCCTTCGTAGATTTTATTTTTCATAGTAAATTTTTGTTTAATTGCTTCGCGCATATCACTCGAAATTGTTATAATTCTTGTTCTTGATTTTGCTTCATTCTTAAAGTCTTTGCTGAAGGTTCTTGAAAAAAGCTTGTTTTATAAAGTATTTCATCCCCACTAATACTTGTTATCACCTTGCCAGATAAACCAACTATTACCGTTCCTTGTTCTAAATCAATTAATTTAGCTTTAAATTTATTCGTCACTTCTTCTACATCTTTATTGACTGTATCTTTAAAGGTAGCCCTCAAGTTTTTCTTTGAAAATTTTGTTCTTTTATTCATTTCTTTTGCAATAAGCTCATTCATGAATTCTTCATAATCATTTTTATTATATCCAATAATGACAATCGTATTAACATCACTTTTCTTGTGTAAATCTATTTCTTTTTGTAGATTATTTTGCTCTTCCTCTTTAAAAGGATTAGATGTGTGACTGAGCGATATGCTGTTTTTACTAATAATTATAAATGCAAAACACGTTGAAAATCCATAGGAGCATAAGGAATTTATTTCTGGATTATTACCTATATTTCCACCCCTTTTCCACCCCTTATCCATATCCACCACCAAGGCGTTATAATGCTCTCCTTCATGATCCAATTCTGATATCTCTATTTTCTCCCTATGCTTCATGTTTAATTCCACTTAGCAACAGGAGGTAGAGACATTAGAATCGCCTCCGTATTTCCACCTGTCATTAATCCGAACTTAGTTCCTCGGTCGTAGACTAAATTAAATTCGGTGTAAAGGCCACGTTTAATTAATTGATGTTCGCGTTGCTCTTCGTTCCATTTCTTTAACATATTTTTCCGAACTAATTTTGGAAAAATATCTAAAAAAGCTAAGCCAACATCTTTTGTAAAATCAAAATTCTTGGCAAAATTCTTGGCAAAGTCAGAATCTAAATAATCGTAGAAAATTCCGCCAACTCCTCGCGCTTGATTTCGGTGCTTAATGAAGAAATATTCATCGCACCATTTTTTGAATTTGGGATAATATTCTGGATCATATTTGTCGCAAGCAACTTTAAAAGCATTATGAAATTCTTTAGTATCGGCTTGGTCTTCAAACATTGGATTTAAATCTCCGCCGCCGCCGAACCATTCTTTGGTTGTGCAAATGAAGCGAGTATTAAAATGAACCGCAGGAACTAATGGAGATCTCATGTGAGCAACCAAAGAAACTCCAGTTGCCCAAAATCTTGGATCTTTATCTGCACCTGGAATTTGAGAGCAAAATTCAGGAGAAAACTCACCAAAAACGGTGGAAATATTAACGCCAACTTTCTCAAAAACATTACCTTTCATCGATGACATTTCGCCGCCGCCGCCATCTTCTCTCTCCCACTCCTTGAGCCTGAATTTGGCATTTTTTGGGTCGATTTCTAGTTTATTTGGTTTTTGATTTACAGCTGCATATTCAGTTTCGATTGCCTCAAATTGCGCACAAATTTTATCGCGCAAATCTCTAAACCATTTTGAGGCTAATGTTTTTTTTTGTTCTAAAGAAATCATTGGTAAATTGTGTTATTACTCGATTCTGTCTAAATAATTGCGGTAATCAGAGCCTTTTTTATATTTACTGGCCAGTTTTTCTAATTTCTTCCGGTCAATAAATTTACGATTAAAGGCCAATTCTTCTAGGCAAGCTATTTTTAAGCCTTGTCTTTTTTCAATAGTTTGAATGAATTTTGCTGAATCAAGAAGAGAATCTGGAGTTCCGGCATCAAGCCAAGCAAAACCCCTTCCAAGCTTAATAATCCCAAGTTTTTTTCTCTCTAAATAAACTTTATTAATATCAGTAATTTCAAGCTCTCCACGATCTGACGGTTTTAAATTTTTAGCAATTTCAATGACTTGATTATCGTAAATGTAAAAACCTGTTACTGCCCAATTTGACTTGGGGTTTTTAGGTTTTTCTTCAATACTGATTGCTAAATTTGGAGTTTCTTTGTCAAATTCAACAACTCCATATCTTTCAGGATCTGATACACGATAGGCATAAATGCAGGCATTAATATCGCCATTCTTCAAATGGTTAAATTCTTTTTGCAATCCTTCAACATTCATTTCTGAGCCATAGAAAATATTATCTCCTAGCACTAAACAAACCGAATCTTTGCCAATAAATTTTTCACCAATAATAAATGCATCAGCAATTCCTTTAGGTTCTTTTTGAATTTCATAGCTAATTCTAATGCCTAGATCGCGGCCATTTCCTAAAAATTTTTCAATATTCTTAGTATCTTCAGGAGTGCTGATGATCAGAATTTGTCTAATTCCAATCGACATTAAACTAGCTAGTGGGTAGCAAATCATTGGTTTGTCGTAGACTGGTAAAAGCTGTTTACTAATAATGTTAGTCAGTGGAGCAAGGCGAGTTCCAGAACCGCCGGCGAGAATTATTCCTTTCATAGTTAAAAATTAATTTTATTAAGATACCATTTTACAGTTTTCTGTAATTTATTTTCAAAACTTCCTTCTAGTTTGAATCCTAGTTCTTTTTTGGCTTTGGAAGAATCAATCGCATATCTAAAATCGTGACCTTTTCGATCATTCACAAAAGCAATCTGATTAGCATAGGAGATTCCATCATCTTTTGGTTTTAGGCAATCTAAAATATGGCAAATTTGCTTCGCAATATCAATATTTTCCATTTCAGAGTCTCCACCAAAACAATAGCTTTGGCCAATTTCTCCTTTCGAAATTGCCAGCTCAATTCCAAAGCAATGATCTTCTACATAAATCCAGTCGCGAATATTTTTTCCATTTCCATAAATAGGAATATTTTTACCAGTAAGAGCGGCATTAATTACGGTGGGAATTAATTTTTCAAAATGCTGCCTAGCGCCAAAATTATTTGAACAATTAGTGATGATTGTTGGTAGTTTGTAAGTCTCATTCCAAGCTCTAACTAAATGATCAGAAGCGGCTTTGGAAGCTGAATATGGTGAATTTGGTAAATATTTATTATCTTCGGTAAATTTGGGATCTTCTAGAGTTAATGATCCATAAACTTCATCGGTTGAAATATGGATGAAGCGAAAATCGTCTTTTTTGCTTCCGTTTAATTCTTTCCAATATTTAAGGGTTGAATTTAACAGCGAAAATGTGCCATTAATATTGGTTTGAACAAACGAGTCTGGGTTCTCAATGGAATTGTCAACATGAGATTCTGCGGCAAAATTAACTAAAATATCAATATCAAATTTGGTCAATATTTCACTAATTAATCTTTGGTCAAGAATGTTTCCTTGAGCAAAATGATAATCGGGATGCGCTGAAATATCGCTAAGATTTTGCGGATTAGCTGCGTAGGTTAGGGCATCTAAATTTACCACTATATTTCCAGCTTCAATTTGCCTTAAAATAAAGCAAGATCCAATAAACCCACATCCTCCGGTTACTAATAGTTTCTTCATCAAAAGTTTTTGTTGTTTGGTTGAATTATTTTATCTCATAACATTTTGCAAGATTCTTTATCAAAATATCGCGCAGTAGGATAATTTTTCTTAAAATAATTTAAAATCCTTAATTCCGTAAATAGCGGAATCAATAGCTGCTTTTTTACTAATCACTGAACTTCCAGTATTTTCAAAAGAAGTGCTTTTGATGATTTTATTTTGATTGGAAATTAGATTAAAGTCCGCCCGTAATTTGGCAATGTAACTGCCATAAATTTTTTGCTCTGTAATATTAGAATTAATTTTAATGATGACAAAATTGGAATTATTAAGATTCTTTCTTTTAACAACTTTAAATTGTTTTTGATTTAAAATATTAACAACTTTTTGAACCAAAGACTGGGGCGCGCCGTTGTTTTCAATAAAGAACTCTATTTTGCTGGCTAAAACCAAATAAGAATTCTGGTAGGAATTGTAAAGATCGATATTTTTCTTAAAGCTAGAATTGGTAAGATTGGCAAGAATTTGAGATATTCTTGTAGCTTCCAAGCTTAAATTACTAACCAAATTTAGATCATTTATCTTTTCTAGAATAGTTTTGCTTTGTGCAGATTTAAAAACGTTGGCCATTTTTTGATCAAGATCATTTAATTTTTGCTTGTAATCATTGATAAAGCCATTCTTATTAACAGAAATTTCAGTATAAATTTTCCCACCAAAAGCTGCAGATTTACTAACTTGGTAATTATTGAAAGTAATTTTTCCAACTTCCTCATTAATATTTTGGCGACTTTGCTCATTAACTGAATAGCGATTACTTTCTAGTAAAACGGAAGATTCGGAAGAGATGCTGGTCATTAATTTTCCAGCTAAATTATTGAGAGCAGAGCTGCTAGCTTCACTCAAATTATAGCCTTCGCCAACACCATAAAGATTTTGAGCATCGGAATTGGTTGGGCTTGCATACCAAGTTGGAAGTGAGCTTAATCGTTGTGGCTGATTGGAAGATGAGCAAGAGCAGGTTAAAAATAAAATTGCCGTGATGAAATATTTGATCATTTGTTGTGATTTTTTTACTTCATTTCATCAAAAAGACTCTCAGTATTTTTAGAGGCCTCATTAATTCTGCTTCCAGTTTCGGCTTGATAGCGAGCTTTTGCTTCGATTTCTTTTTGATTTATGCAAGAAGATAGCAAAAATATTGAAACTAGAATAATTATTTTTTTCATATGAGTTTAAGAAATTAAGAATTGCTGTATTGCCAATTATAGATAGGAATTGGCATAATTGAATTTAATATCCGCGAATTAAGACTATTTAAGTCGCGGATATTTTATTGAAATTATTGATCAGATCTTTCTTTTTCTAGCTCATCAAACAAACTTTTAACTGCTTCTTCAGATTTTTTTAAATTATCTCTTGAAAGATTAGCTTGCTTTAAACGGCTTTCATAAATTTTTTGGCTGTTTTGAATATATTGTCCGTAATCTTCATTTTTTAAGACCATTTTAATATATAAAGTCCCATCCGCAGCTTGATAGATGTTGGTTCTTTTGGTACCAGACATTGGCATGTTTTTTACCACTTCTTTAGTTGCTTGGGAAAAAACTTCTTCAATGTCATTGACTTCACTAACTTTTGATTCGCGAAGAGCACTTTTGGTAACACGAGATATTTCAGAACTAATAGCGCTAGCAATATTAGCTTTAGCGTCTAGTTCGGCTTGAGGAATTTGAAATTTAATTCCACCAACGCTTGGGCTAGCAATGCCAACTCCAGCAACTCCTCCAGAAGTTTCAGGGTTTACAACCCATTCTGGTAATTCAGAAATATTTTGAGTTTTGTCATTGTTCGATAAATCAGAGATCGATTTAGAACAAGAAAATAGTAGGGTGACAGATATAATTAGAGCTAATATTTTTTTCATAATATTTGATGAATCTTAAGTTGAAATTGTAAAAAATGAACTTGTAAAGAGCTCTAATTAATAGCCTCTTTTTTAAAAATTAGCAACACACTTATTGCTAATAGAATTATAGCTGTCATCCAAGTTGCCAGAAAAAATGGAATAATTCCTGAAGAGCCAACAGCATTAATAATTATTAAAGAAATATAGGCAATTAGACCAACAGCAATTCC
>JBLHNE010000031.1:0-11327 GCA_047619265.1 Rickettsiales bacterium
AATCCCCCAATCGTTGCCAGAAATATTATTGTCAGAAATTATGTTGGTCAGACTTGAAGAATTATAAGATCGAGAAACAACTCCTTCCCAGCCGTTACCAGAAACAATGTTATTAGAAATATTGTTGGAAATGTCATTATTACCATTGCTGGTAATTTGAACTCCATTTACAAAATTATTACTTAATTTGTTGTTAGAAATGATAGATCCGGTTTTATTAAAAATTGAAATTCCTGACCCGTAATCATTAATAAAAGAACCGTCGTCATTGGTTGAGCTAATATCGAGACCTTTAATGACATTATTATTAGCTACCGTAACGGTTCCAATGCGTTTGTTAAGTATGGCTTCTAAATAGTGCGCCAGAGAATTGTCGCCGCCACTAAATGATTTAGTGATTTTGCTGTATTGAGCATCGCTGCCCTTGGCAATAACCACATTATCGTGAGCATTATTTCCCATAACATCTCCAAGGGTCAAATCTTGTCCTTGCCCGAAAAGTTTTTGGTGATCTTTTAGAATAATTCCTTGGTTATATCCTGCAATTGTGCCGTCGCCGTATTTAACATAGATGACGTCATATTTTGCAGAATTATTCTGCGCTTGTTGTAAGGTTTGGTAAGGGCTTTCCTTGGTGCCATCGCCAATTGTAGTTGCAGAATTATCAACAAAAATAATCATTTGTTCTTGCCCATTTCCAGCTTCCAACTTTTTTGTAAGGTCGCTAACTTCCTTAGTAACAATATCAATATCTCGGACCACTCTATCGGTCATTCTTTTTTCTATTTCTGATAAGGTATATTGAGAATTGTTTTCTTTAGAATTCTTACTCACCCCAAATCTGTAGCTGTATCTTAGGCCCCCAAAAGTTGTTCCTGAGCGCAAATTATCATGGGAATATTCTCCCTCCAAAGATAATGTGTGGCCGTTCCTATTAAAAAAATTATATTCTCCTCTGCCTCTGTAGCCGTCAACTTTCTCGCCAATAACATTATTCCAAAAATGATAATAGGAGCCGAGGAGTTTTAAATTCTCAAAATGAGGAATTTTTCTGCCAATTTCCACATCAAATCCATCAAAGCTGGTTTCAAAAGATTGGGAATTAACAAAAATATTTGACCCTTCCACATAGGCGCCACTATTTTCCATCACACTATTGGTAGATTTTATTTCGTTTTCGGAGAAATAATAATTCCCCCTAAAATCCCAATTAATAGTTAATGCCTCAATTCCAATAGTTCCTTGGCTGAACCTGTTTGCATTGTCGGTTCGCTTAACATCGTAAAAACCATAAGCACCCAATAGCAATGTATTGTCCATTTTCTTTCTAAACCCCAGACCAATACTTCCTTCCTTGGCGGTTTGATTATCTAGCCAGCCTCTAGAATCTAAAAACAACAAATTATCATCATTTTGCAAAACCGGAATAAGCAGATCAGCCCTTCCTAAATTTCTTTTATTGCCCCATTTGTAATCAATATCAATGCGAGGTTTGTATTTAGTAATTTTCTTTGAACCTTTGCTGCCGTCTTGAGCGTAAGCACCAATCGATGCCAATGTGAATAATAAGAAATATTAGATTTTAAAATGTATTTTTTAGTCACTTATTTGAATATTCTAATTTTAAAAGGCGTTCAAAATCCTAAGAAAAGAAGGCACTAGAGAAATAATTCAGGCTCCCGCAGCAATTAATCAGGTTTTACAATTTATGGAAGGACTATTTCTTTGTTATTTTAGCATTAATTAACCAACTGAGCTGTTTCTCGTCTTCTTTTGCTCCGGCCCCTCCAAAGTATTTGTAGAGAGAACGTCAACAGATGTATTAGGATTGGAAGACCTATCTTTGGAATCTTCAGATTCCATCGTATTATCTTTTTTATAAAAAGATTGATTCAGAATATAAAATTTATCTTCAGTAATTTTGATCTCATCCCTAGTTATTTTATCTAATATTACGCGGTAGATTTTATCGTTTTGAGATGAAGACGATGATAGCCGCTTCTGCAAATCTTCACATGTTGCACTGCCATTGAGCATTTTGATAATGTCGCTTATTATTACTGGTATTTTTAACTCATTCTCTTTTTCTACAAAATTTACACCCTTAGACATTTAACTCCCTTTAACATTAATTAATAAATGTGGTTTAATAATTTAAACCATTATCGCAGATTCTAATTATTTAAGCACGATACTTATGAGACTTTCTCGAAGTCATAAATCTCCGGCAGCATCTTGTGAAATATTTAAATTATGTGTTCCTGACTGGGGAATTTCTTAGATTTTACATCGCTGCAAAATTCTTGGACAGATTTCTCAATTTCGTCCGCTAAATTGGCATATTTCTTGACGAATCGTGGTTTAAAAATTTGATTTAATCCGAGTAAATCATCGATTACTAGAACTTGTCCAGAGCAATCGACTGATGCTCCAATTCCGATGGTGGGAATTTTTATTGATTTGCTAATTTGAGTGGCAAGTTTAGCAGGAACACCTTCGATGACTATTGCAAAAGCTCCTACTTTTTCTAGATCTAGGGCGATTTGTAGAATTTCGGCGGCGGAATCTTGATCTTTTCCCTGATATTTGTAGCCGCCCATTTCTTTAATCTTTTGGGGCAAAAGGCCAATATGTCCCATTACTGGAATTTTATTTTCTACCAAAAATTTGATGGTTTCGACCGTGTTTTTGGAGGTTTCTATTTTTACTGCATCACAGGCGGTTTCACGCATTATTTTCTGAGCGGTTTTTAGAGCTTGCTCCTTGGAATTTTCAAAAGAGCCATAGGGAATATCGACCAATATTAGGGCTTTTTTGGCAGCTTTTACTACTGCCTTTCCATGATCTATCATCATTTGAACGCTGACATCAAGGGTGTTTTCCATGCCATAAATTGCCATTCCTAAAGAATCTCCCACCAAAATTACATCGCAATGATTGTCGAGAATTTTAGCAATTGGAAAAGTGTATGCGGTTAGGCAAGTTATTGGTGATTTTTGATTTTGAAGATTTTTGATTTTATCCATGAGATTAATTATTTTTCTGATTTTTCTGATTCTGATTTTTCTGAGCCAAAAGAAGGTTCTGGGGAAGAATCCTCGGAAATATTTCTGGCGGAATTATCTGAGATTCTTTCTGAGGATTCTTCTGAAGATTTGCCCAAAGAGTTGCCCGAAGATTTGCCCGAAGAGTTGCCCGAAGATTCCTCTAAAAATTTGGTTTTATTTTGAATATTTAATTCTGCTATTTCTTGATCTATTTCCTCTTTACTTTTATCTCCTCTCATTTGTTCAACACCACTCACTTTATGTTCTTTGCCATAGATATCGATAATGGTTGTAAATTCATCTTCGATGCGAGTTTTTTCGCTTGCCAGTTCAATTGCTATTTCATTCTTAATTTCTTCAACTCCAAGTTCCTTGCCCAAAACATCTAATTCACCTTTGGCTTTTGAGATTAAATGTTTTGCCCAAGCAACGGAGCGTATTAAGTAGCGAGCTACTTCGGGCAGGTTTTTGGGCCCAATAATAACGATTGCCACGACTCCAATTAATGCAAATTCTGCTAAAGATATTCCAAACATAGTGGGGTTTTTAAGTGTTTATCGATGTAAATTATCTACATCTTTATGGGCATCGACATTTAATAGCAATCCAAAGCCAATTAGCATTGTTGCGGTAATGGTTCCACCATATGAGATTAGTGGAAGCGGGGCGCCAACAACAGGCAATAAGCCCATCACCATTCCCATGTTTACAAATAGATGAATGAATAAAATATTGCTAATTCCAAGCGCCAAAAGCCTGCCGAATTGATGGGTTGACCTCATGGCAATTTTAATGCCCATGTAGATGATCGCGGCGTAGACTCCAATGGTTATGGTACTTCCCAGAAAGCCAAATTCTTCGGAAAGCATGGTGAAAATGAAATCGGTTTGTTTTTCTGGCAAAAATTCCAACTGGCCTTGGGTTCCATTTAAATATCCTTTGCCAAAGAACCCTCCAGATCCAATAGCAATTTTAGATTGAATGATGTTGTATCCGGTTCCAAGTGGGTCGTTATTTGGGTTTACAAAATTTAGAACTCGTTCTTTTTGGTAGTCGTAGAGCATGAAGATCCATAAAAATGGAATGGCAATAATTGCTGAGACTCCAACAAAAATGAACTTCCAAGCTTTTACTCCGGCCAAAAAAAGAATGGAAACTCCCACCAAAAGAATAATGGCTGCTGTGCCTAAATCGGGTTGTTTAAAAATAAATAAAGTTGGAATTGTAATCATAGCAACAGGCAGGGTAATGTATTTAATTTCTTCAATTTCTTCGGCATTAATATTGTAGAAATATTTTGCCAAAGCCAAAACCAAACAAACTTTCATAATTTCTGATGGCTGCAAAGCAAAGCCGCCAATTCGGAACCATCGAGTTGCACCCATGGCGTTGTGACCCATAATCTCCACGGCAATAATTAAAGCTAAGGCGATAGCGTAATAGAGATAGGAGGTTTGAAGCCAGAATCTAATATCAATAATGGCGATTAAAATCATTATTGGGAAAAAGAGGGAGAAGAATATTATTTGCCTAGAAAGCCAAGGGCTAAAATTTCCACCAGCGGCGGAATAGAGCATTAAAAAACCAATATTTGCTAAGATTAAAATCAGAAAAATTAATCGCCAATTGAGGGCGAAAACTTTTTCCATGATCGATTTTTCTTGTTCAAAATTGAGTATCATTTTTGCAATTGTAAAGTGCCTTGAGCATTGTATTTGTAAGCCTCATTAAAACATCTTGATATTAATAATCAAGTTGATTAGAGTTCAAAAAATTGCTTTTTCTAACCCCTATCGCAGCGATGTCAAAACCAACCAAAACAACATCAAATCTTAATTCAGTATCTAGTTCAACTCTGAATAATAAATCAGGTGGAAAAAATGGACACAAATTCAAAATTAAAAGCTGGTATTCAAATCGCTACGAAATTGTTGTGGTACAAAGAAATATTTTGCTATTGCTAGCGTTGCTTTTAACAATTGCAATGACCACCTCCATTTTATTTGTAAAATTTGTTGTTTCTTCCAAATCTCTTGAGCCCTATGTTATTGAAGTTGAAGAAAAAAGTGGTGTTGCAACCATAGTAAATCAATTAACGACAGAAACTTTAACCGCCGATGAATCAATAAGAAACTATTTTATCAGCCAATTCATTCAAGCCGCGGTTGCTTACGAGCCTAGAACCTACAAAACAGATGTTGAAATAGTTAGATTGCTTTCAAACCAAAATGTCTACACCGAATTTCGCAATAGAATTAATTCCAGAGAACTTGGAATTAATTCCAAAATTAAGATTCGTATTAAATCAACTAAATTCTTTAATTCAGCAACAGCTCAAGTTCGTATTTTGGAAAGCTTTTCATCTAAAGAAAAAGGTTCTTACACTAAAGATAAAGTTATTAACATGAGTTTTGTTTTTACTAATCTAAATTTAACGGCTGAAGAAAGACTTATTAATCCACTTGGATTTCAAGTAACCAGATTCTTAATTTCTGAAGAAATATTTGATTATTAATGGGATTAAAAACAAAAATTATCACAAATTTTTTAATCTTTATCATCATTTTGGCACCAAGCAATCTTGTTGCTCAAACCTCTTTTAAAACAGCACCAAAAATAATATCTTCTCCAAGAATAATTCCAATTACTACCGACTCTCGAATTAAAACCTTGGTCTACAATGCTAACGAAGTTTTCCAGCTTAAATTTCATTACGGCTATCAATCTTTTATTGAATTTTCCGATGATGAAGAAACCGAGATGATTTCAATTGGAGAATCTTTTGCTTGGAGATTAACTCCCGCTGGAAAAAGATTATTTATCAGGCCATTAGAAATTGGTGCCCATACCAACATGACCATTATTACCAATAAAAGAACTTACCAATTTGACATTGAGTCAGCAGAATATGATGGTAGAGCCGATGAAGAATTGGTCTACACCGTTCGCTTTTATTATCCAGAAGTTGGGGTTAGGGTACCAATTCCTCCAAAATTATCCCGACCAAATGTTAGACCTAAACCAGCAATAGCTATTGTTAAAAGGCCTTCTAGACTTAAATATTCTGACGATTATGAATCACAAAAAGATCCCGATGATTCTCTTAACTTTTTGTATTCCATTGCTGGTAGATCAACTAACATAACTCCACTTAAAATTTATGACGATGGCAAGGAAACATTCTTTCAATTTAAAGATAAAAATCTCATCGTACCTACAATTAGCACTGTTGATCTTTTTGGAAATGAGCAGCCTGTAGCCTATTTAATAAGGGAAGATTTTGTAGTAGTTGAAGGAATATATCCACAATTGACACTGCGCCTTGCCGACAGTTTACTTTGTGTGTTTAACGAAAAAATTGTTTCCAGACCAGCTACAGCGAGAAATAATCTCTATCAATAATAATTCTCCAATCTTTGTGTAGCATAATTTTTCTGGTCTCAAAATAATTCTCCGATAATTAATTAAAAAATGTCCAATATTGAAATAATTAAAACCGATTTTCTTGCCGAAATTTCTACCGTCGATTCCTTAATAAAATTGGAAGATTTACGCCTTAAATTTTTAGGTAAAAAAGGTTTAATAACCGAATTAATGATGGGTTTAAAAAAGCTTGATTTAGAAGAAAAAAAGCAGCTCGGTGCCTTAATAAATAAATTTAAAAATGAAGCTTTAGAAAATATTCAAAGCAAAAAAGAAATTCTAGAACTTACCGATCTAAACCAAAAATTAAGCAAAGAAAAGCTCGATTTAAGCGCACCTTTCAGACAACAAAATCAAGGTTCAATTCATCCAATTTCACAAGCAACTTACGAGATAAAAAATATTTTTGGAAAGCTTGGTTTTGAAGTAATTGATGGACCTGAAATTGAAGATGATTTTCACAATTTTAGCGCTCTTAACATTCCCGAAAATCATCCTGCCAGACAAATGCAAGACACATTTTATTTACCGGAAAAAGCTGGTAAAAAAATGTTGCTTAGAACTCATACTTCCAGTGTACAAATTCGCAAAATGCTAATTTCTAAACCACCTCTTAAAGTTATTTCTCTTGGCAAAGTTTACCGCAGCGATTCCGATCAAACTCACACCCCAATGTTTAATCAGGTTGAAGTTTTGATGATTGATAAAAATGTTAATATGGGAAATATGAAATGGGTTTTGGAAACTTTTTTAAAAGAATTTTTTGGAGTAGACAATATTTCATCAAGATTTCGTCCTAGCTTTTTTCCTTTTACAGAACCTTCTGCAGAAGTTGATATTGGATATGAAAAAAAAGATGGCAGAATTAAAATTGGCTCTGATAAAAACTTTTTAGAAATTCTAGGCTGTGGAATGATTCATCCAAAAGTTTTAGAAAATGTTGGAATTGATTCAAAAGAATATCAAGGTTTTGCTTTTGGAATTGGAATTGAAAGATTGGCAATGCTTAAATATGGAATTAACGATTTAAGAATGTTTTTCGAAGGCGATGTTCGTTTTTTAAAACATTACAAATTCTAAAAATTAAATAAATATTAACTCGCCGCTACTAGTAGCGGCGAGTTAATAAATTTTAAACCCTTTATTTTAGAACCCCTAGAATAATATTTAAAAAATAATCTCGATGCTATTAGTAGCATCAATCTAATATTCCCTCCTTAAAAATAAGTTTATCCTCTCAAAGTTCTTAAAACTTTTTCAACATTAGAAATTGGTGTATGTGGCAAAACCCCATGTCCTAAATTGAAAATAAATGGTTTTTCAGAAAAATGACTAAGAATATTTTTCACCTCTTTTTCAATATTTTCTGCACTACCATTGGCCAGCAAAATATTGTCTAAATTACCCTGAATAATTCTTTGATGTTTTTCTTGTAAAATTTCTTTTGCCCATTTTTTTGGTAGCATTTGATCAATCGCCAAACAAACATCTGGAATATTTAGCGCCACATTTTCATATCCTGCCCCAGCACTTCTAGTAAATAGAATTATTGGAAATTCTGGAAATTTCTTTCGTACATTTTCAATAATTTTTTTATTTGGCTCAATCACCCATTTTTGAAAATCTGATTCTGGCAAAATTCCTGCCCAAGAATCAAAAATTTTAACTACTTCAACTCCCGCTTCAATTTGCTTAATTAAATAAATTGAAATTGATTCAACCAAAATATCGATTAATTTTTGAAAAAATGACGGATTAGAAATTGAGAGCATTCTAATATTTTCAAAATTTTTAGAACCTTTTCCTTCAACCATGTAGGTTGCAATAGTCCAAGGCGATCCAGAAAAGCCAATTAGAGTGGTTTTTTGATCTAATTTAGACTTTGTTAAATCAATAGTTTCAAAAACCGGTGACAGGTGTTTTTCAATGTTATTTAAATTTAAATTCAATAAATCTTTTTCGTTTAAAGTTTTTTGTAATTTTGGTCCTTCATTTTTTACAAATTCAACTTTTACTCCTAGTGCGTCTGGAATTACTAGAATATCTGAAAATAAAATTGCTCCATCAAATCCAAATCTTTCAATTGGCTGAAGTGTGATTTTGCTAGCTAATTTTGGATTGTAACAAAGTTCTAAAAAATTTTCAGCTCCTGCCCTAATTTCTCGATATTCTGGCAAATATCTTCCAGCTTGCCTCATCATCCAAATTGGAGGAATTTCTAATTTTTCTCCTTTTAGTGTTCTTAATATTTTTTTCATTTAGATCTATCTTTATTATTATTTAATAGGGGTACTATTCTGTTTAAAAAAGTTATTAACAAAAAAATTAACAAAAAAAATTGTTAACAACTTTGTTAATAAGTGCTTTTGAAGCTTTATTTAAAAAGATTAAAATTATTAACAAAAAATTTATTAACAAGAAATAATCCTCTAATTATTTTTATTAACTGTTAATAACTTAGTTAATAACCAGTTAAGTATGTTGATAAATACCCTGAAATCTTCAATTGTTAATAAATCAAATTTTATCAACAAGTTATTAACAATTTTATTAACAAATTATGAAAGAAAGAATATTCAAAAAATTATCCGAAAATTTAACCATCAAAAATCTCGAGGTAATTAACAAATCTTATTTACACCAAGGCCACATGGGCGACGATGGAAGTGGAGAAACACATTTTGATGTTGAAATTTCGGCGAGTGAATTGTCGGGAAGTAGGGTAGAAAATCAAAGGAAAATTAATCAGATTTTAAAAGAGGAATTTGAAAAAAATGGACTTCATGCTTTATCAATGAAAATTGTTTAATATTTTTGATTTTAAGGAATAATAAAATTCCTAGTTGTTGTATTTAAACTAGGAAATAATGAATCGTATTGATATGCAGGAATGGCAGCTAATTTTGAAACTAGAAAATATTTTATTTCCTACGAGAATTAATATTGTAAATCCGACTGCAACATTCTCGTTCAATTTTAGTAAAATCCCCAAATTTGAATTGCCCGATATGTTGTAAACTACAGAATCTTAAATATTTGGCCAACCTTAGCTGTAATTTTGATTAACAGCTTATTCTTTAAATATGTGCTAATTTTATTTTACTAAATATGAATATTAATCAAAAAAAAGACTGCCCCAACCATTTAAAAGAATTGCCAAGGCTAAAAAAAATTGAAGGACAAATAAGGGGAATTCAAAAAATGATTGAAGATAAAAGATATTGCGTAGAAATTTTGCAACAATTAGGAGCGATAAAATCTGCCATAAATTCTCTGCAAGCCAACCTTCTGGAAACACATCTAAGCAATTGTGTAAAAGAAACTTTTGAGCTTAAGGAAAAAAATCAAATCCAAGATAAAATCTCTGAATTAAAAGAAATTTTTAAGAAATATTAACCTCTTTTAGAAGCAATGAAAGAAATAACAATTCACTTTAAGAAAATTAAACCAAATCCCAATTCAATTTTTTGTTAAGCAAATAAATCTGACCATCCGCAGGATCATTACAATACAAAGCAACCCATTCATTTGAAAATAGTTGTTTTAAATTGGGGCTATTTTCAATTACTTGATCAATTTTTTCTTTTGGAGCATAAACCAAACTCATTAATCTTGCTGGTTTATGATATTCATTTTCATCACTAGAATAAACCGATTGTAAAGGAAGACCATGCATTAAATCGCTGCCATTTCCTTGCATAACACCAATTTTAGCCACAACATTTTGGGTAATTTTGCTTCCCGATCCAAAGGCAATATTATTAATTGTTGAGAAAAGATATTGGCTATTAATCCACTGTGCCACCACCATTGGCGCGTTTAGAATCAAGTTTAATATGCTGCCATCTTGGTCTATTTTCCAATCATAGGAATGAAGAAAAGACCTTCCTTGTAAATCAATATTTTTAGTCAAATTTCTAGGAGCAACTATGAAAGAAGCATTTTTTGCTAGACCCCATTCAGCTTGCGTTTCCGACCAAGCATTACCACGATTAAAGAAGAATTCTGCCAATTTTTCTGATTTCCCCACAAAACCCATTTGTTTTGACCTGAATAAATTATTAATTTTCTGAGCTTTCAATAAATCCTCTTTAAGCTCTATCAAAATTTTCAATTCTTCCTCGTTTCTCCAATCATTTGGCAAATAAATTTCTACCGCATCATTAGTAGTATTGTGTTTAGCGGCAATAAATTTGGTTGAATCAGGAATTTCTATTCCACTTTCTTGTAAATTTTCTCTAATTGATTTTTGGTTAAGAATTTTCGCTAATATTTTGGCATTGGTATCTCCATGTCTACCTCCACAAGCACCGCAATCAAGCGAGGTTGCATAAGTATTATTTTCGGTTTGGCTGCCATGTCCACAAAAAACCACAATTTTAGCAAAATTATCAACCAAGCCAATCGCCCGTAGCGCTCCAGATGCATAATCACATTGATCTACAAAGGAAATCGAATCAATTTCTGGTGAAGAATCACTCTTCTGCCCAAGAATATTCTGAAATTCATTTTGTAAAAAATTCTTACCTGTTGGCGATAATGTTTTAATCATCATCCAAACACCACTCCATATTCCCATCCCTTCAGCTAGAGGAAGTGGAGTTGTAAAATTATATTTTAAAGCCTGATAAAATTTCTTAATTTCAGAAATTGCCTGATAACCCTTAGCTTCTCTGAACTCTTCCTTAGTAGAACAATTCGATTTTTGTACAACATTATGTTTTGGCGTTAATAAAACTGGGCAAGAAGCATATGATTCCTTGGTAATATTATTGGTAATGGTGGTAGGAATTCCAAAAAATCCAGCAAATCCATAGGTTTCATAATTTCCACAAGATTCAAGGCTTTTACGAAATG
>JBLHNE010000032.1:0-11264 GCA_047619265.1 Rickettsiales bacterium
CTTTAGAATCATCAATAATGTTAAGATTGCTGATCAAAATAAATCTCTTTTTGGCTTAAACCACATCATTTTAATGCTTTTTAGCATCTTCTTTTTATCTACTGCAATTGGAATTAATTCGGTTTCCCTGCCTTTTATTCTCTATTCTAACAATATTTCAACAAGTTTGATTGGAATTACTACTGCTGGCGATGTTTTTGGTGGTTTGGTGATTATTTTTCTGCTTCATAAGCTTGGAAAAAAGATTGGCATTTTCAATTCAATTTTACTTTTCAGCATAATTTCCACCGCCATTATTTTGGTTTTACCATTCTATCAAAACTTCTTTTTATGGATTTTTCTCAGTTTCGCTCTTGGAATTTCAATAATTAGCTTAGTAACGCTGCGCCGAGCGTGGTTCAACATGGCGATTAAGAACAAAGTTCGCGGCATGATTCTGGCTGTTTCCAGTACTTTTCTTTGTGCTGGTTTTGCGGTGGGACCAGTTATCGTGAAAATCTTTGGTGTCGGCGATTACCGAATTTTCATTGCATCAGCAATTTTTATTTTACTGGCGTGCTCATCTTTAATTCCGCTTCGCAAGATTCAGCCCAAAATGATTACGGGGGAAAAAGTGCGATTTACTACCTTAATTAAAAGAAACCCGCAAATGGTCATGGCGCGACTATTAACCGACTTGCAATGTGGAACAATAATGTTTTTCACGGTGATTTATGGAGTTAGGAGTGGTATTTCTCCAGAAAATTCTGGGCTTTTGATCAGCGCCCTTTGTGCGGTTGGAATGCTTGATTTTATGTTTGGTTTTTTGATTAATAAAAAATCCTACCAAAAGCTAATTTTGTTTGGGTTCATTGCCTTCATTTTCTGCATCTTGCTTTTACCCTTTGCCATAAAAACCTATTATTTGGCAATATTACTTTATGTAGCTATTGGCATTCTAACTTCTCTAGGGGCAATTTCTTGCTGGTATGGAATCAATCTCGATAAAAATAAAAGCCAGTTAGTTTTTATTAATTCATCTTTCGCAGCGATTGGTCTATTTGGAATTTTTATTGGAAATTTACTAACTGGAATTTTGATGCAATTAATGGGGAAAGAAGGTTTTGTGGTGGTGATTGCTGTTGCTAGCTTGATTTACCTAGGGTTTGCTTTAAAGAATAAATTTCAATTAATTAATAATGAAAGCATTTAAAGAGCCGATAGAACAAGTTGTTGTAATTGGAGGAGGAATTATGGGTAGTTTTTTAATGAAGTTTCTGGCAGATCATAAAATAAATCCATTACTTATAGATGCTAATCTTCCTGTAACAGGAAGCAATCCAGCTTTTACAAGGCTTGGGAGGGGGCCTAATAATGAATTTTCAAATCGACATTATATTGAGTTGGAGGCAATTACCCCAAAGCCAAATGTTGTAATTTGCACTACAAAACATCCATTTTTTAATCATTCTCAAAATCCAGAATATTTTGATTTAGATGATTCTTCAGGTGTTTTGGGACGGGCGGGTTATAGAAATTCTTCTGCTGTTAATTTCTCAATAGAGCGGCCATTAGGAGAAGATGGACAAGGAGCTTCTTTAATAAATCTTAATAAAGCAGTCAGTCAAATAAAGAAAGATGTTCCGGAAGAAAGAATGGTTCAAGATCCGGTTGTGAGAGTTGAAGAATGTCCGGATTTTGTAGAAATATATTGTCAAAGTGGCAAGCTAATTAGAGCAAAAACTCTTGTTGCGGCTGCAAGCGGGTGGAATAAGCAAATTTTGCCAAAAAATACTACTCCTCAAAATAATGTTGAAAAAAAGAATTTCGTTTTCTTTTTTAAAATTCCTAAAGAAAGTTTGAGTGAGATGGAAAAATTTCCGACAGGTATTATTAAAATTGAGGGTGGTATTGAGGAATTTCTAAAAAAACATCCAGATTTTGTTAATAAATTCACTGGTCATCCTAGGTTCGATCTTGGAAATCCTAAAAATTCTGAAGGAATTTATTTTATGGTTGAAAAAAACGAACAAGGAGAATCTTTCTTAAAAGTTGGACTTGCTGAGCCTGATCCTCAATCTAAAATGGATATTGATGAGGCTTTAAAAGTCTCTACATTGCCCAAAGATAATGAGGTGGAATCTAAATTTGTTGCGTCGTTAATAATGGAATTTTTTCCAAATTTGGAAGCGCTAATTCCGTCATTAAATAATGGCCCTGATCAAATTACAGTTGGCCCTATTATTATTATCGATCCTGATTTTAAAAATACTCAAAAACATGAAGAAAGTAGAATTATTGACGCTTGCAAATGCAACGGCGGTCTTGCAAAAAATGCTCCATTAGAAGCTCATCAATTGGCTCAAATGACAATGGAAATTTTACTGGGAAAAGCCTCGATTGAACATTTATCCGTCAGTCGTCTTGGCGCTCGTAAGCCTTCTCGAGAATAGAAAATTACTTTTTAAAGGTGTATTGAAGATCTGACGTGGATTTTGGTGCAATTAATCAAAAAAGAAAAGTAATTGATCTAGTAAATTTGTTTTATCTTGGCTATGTTTTGGAAAACAAATCTAAATTATTTTCAACCTTAAAAAACTAATCAAAAATGCCTAAAGAAATAACTAAAATTAAAGTTCTTAGCCCAATTGTTGAAATCGACGGCGACGAAATGGCGCGCATTATGTGGAAAATGATCAAAGAAAATTTGATTACACCGTATTTAGATTTAGACATTAAATATTACGATTTAAGTGTTGAGAAGCGCGATGAGACAGATGATAAAATTACTGTTGATGCTGCGATCGCGACCAAGGAATTTAATGTGGCAATCAAGTGTGCAACTATCACTCCAACTCCAGATCGCCAAAAAGAATTTAATTTAAAGAAAATTTATCGCTCACCAAACGGCACAATTCGTAACATTATTGGTGGAACTGTTTTTAGAGAGCCAATTGTGGTTTCTAATATTCCTAGAATCGTTAGTACTTGGAAAAAACCAATTTGTATTGGCAGACACGCTTTTGGCGACCAATATAAAGCCTTCGACATTAAAACCGAGCAAGGATCAAAAATTTATCTAAAAGTAGTTAAGGAAAATGGCGAAACTTCCGAAAATGAAGTTTTTGATTTTAAAGATTCTGGTGGAATTGCCATGGCAATGTACAACACCACAAAATCAATTACCGAATTTGCTTACGCTTCAATGAATATGGCTCTTACAAAAAAATGGCCATTATTTTTATCTACCAAAGACACAATTTTGAAAGTCTACGACACTGAATTTGTCGATGTTTTTCAAAAAATTTACGAGGAAGAATTCGAAACAAAATTTAAAGAAGCAGGAATTTATTACGAACATCGTTTGATTGACGACATGGTGGCTTACGCCTTAAAAACTGAAGGTGGATTTGTTTGGTCTTGCAAAAACTACGATGGCGATGTGCAGTCCGACAGTTTGGCCCAAGGTTTCGGTTCACTTGGATTAATGAGTTCAATTCTAATTTCTCCAGATGGAAAAACTGTTGAAGCAGAGGCGGCGCATGGAACTGTAACTCGTCATTATCGCGCCCATCAACGTGGTGAAAAAACTTCAACAAATTCTGTTGCTTCAATCTTCGCTTGGTCGCGTGGTCTTGCTCATCGTGCAAAATTAGATGGCAATATTGAACTTAAAAACTTCACCGATAAATTAGAATATTCAGTAATTAAAACTATTGAATCCGGATTTATGACTAAAGATTTAGCGCTTCTAACTGGCCAGAAAAACTATTTAGATACTGAAGGATTTATTAAGCAAGTTAGGGCAGAATTGGATAAATAAATCAATCTTTAAAATATTTTTTCTAAAATTTAAAAATAATTAAATATGAAAATCGGCATTATCGGAATTAGCGGAAGAATGGGAAGATCGGTTGCAAAAGCAGTTTTGGCAAACGATCTTAACGACATTTCAGCGGGGCTAGTTCGCCTTGGCAGTAATTTAGTTGGAAAAGATCTTGGCGCTATTATTGGCGGTGAAAATCTTGGTGTTAGCGCTACTGACAATCTTGAAGATCTTGTTAAGGCATCGGAAGTGATTATTGATTTTTCCAATCCAGAACTTTCATTGCAATTGGCTGGTTTGGTTTCTAAACATCAAAAAACTCTAGTTTGCGGAAGTACAGGTTTTAAGGAGGAAGAAAAAGCCCAGCTTAAAAACTACGCTAAAGATTGCCTAATTATTTGGTCTTCAAATATGTCAATTGGGGTTAATCTCTTGATGAATTTGGCCGAGCAAGTTGCTCAAACTTTACATTCCGACTACGATGCTGAAATTTTTGAAATGCATCATAGAGATAAAATTGATGCTCCTTCAGGAACGGCTCTTTGCTTAGGTGAAGCAGTTGCAAAGGGTCGCGGCCTTAATTTTGGTGAAGTTAGTAGAAAATCTCGTGATGGAATTATTGGCAAAAGAGAAACCAACGAAATTGGTTTTTGCGCACTTAGAGGCGGCGATGTGATTGGTGATCATTCAGTTATTTTTGCAGGAAATGGTGAAAGAATCGAGCTTACTCATAAAGCTTCAAACCGAGATATTTACGCCGCAGGAGCACTTCGCGCCGCCATTTGGTCTAATGGAAAACCACAAGGCTTTTATAGCATGCAAGATGTGCTTAAATAGTTACTAATTGCCACCATCAATTCATTTGTTAATGGAAAAAGAATTTTCCTTAAATATTCAAGAAATATTCTCCCAAAAACTGCCTAGTAGAATTGCTGTAGCGGTTTCGGGAGGATTAGATTCAATGGCCTTGCTTTTGCTTTTGAAGAATTTTCTTGATCAAGAAGGTAGTAAGACTGAGATCTTTTGTGTTTCAATTGATCATAATATTCGCAGCAATTCTGCGGCGGATGCTCAATTTGTTGCGGATTTTTGCCACAAGAATTCCATCAATTGTACTGTTCTAAAATCCTATTTAGAACAATCTCCAGAATCCGACATTGAAAATTCTCTGCGCCAGGTGCGTTACAATTTGTTTGAACAATTTTGTGATAGCCAAAAAATTGAGCATATTTTTATCGCCCATCATGAGCAAGATTTGGCAGAAAATTTCTTAATTCGCCTCTTTCGCGGTAGTGGAATTGACGGTCTTTCAGCCATTCCTAAAATTAGTTTTCATGGTAAATTGCAGATTATTCGACCACTTCTAGATTTTTCTAAAGATGATTTAAGGCAATATTTATTAGCTCAAAAAGTAGATTGGGTAGAAGATGAAACTAATGAAGATGAAAAGTTTTTGCGCAATAAAATTCGAAATTTTCTACAAACTCTTCCTGATTCTGGGGCAATTAATAGCAGAATTGCTCTAGCTTCAAACGCTATTTTGGAAGCTAGAGAAATTTTAGCCAAAGAAACCAAAGAAAACTTCCCTAAGATTTTTACACCCTATCTGGCCGATCCGGCCGATTCAGAAGGTCTTATTTTAGACATTGATAAATTCAAGAAACTAAAAAAATCAATCGCCACCAGATATTTGAGTTTGGCTTTAATGGAAGTTTCGGGCAGAAAATACAAACCTCGCTTAAAAAAGTTAGAGAGAATTTATTGGCTAATCATGAATGACGAATTAAAGCAAAAGGAAGGTTGTTACGGCTGTGTTTTAAGTGAAATTTTAGGAAAAAAATCTGGTTCTGGTCGTAGTTTGCAGCTACTAGCGTCGCGCTAAAATTTAGACATCTATTGTAGGATATTTTAGTCGTTATCGGTGCTATCCCGAAGTTTGTAAATGCGACTTTTTGTTTACTAAAATTAGTAACAAAATAATCACCTAAAGTGCCAATTTTTTTGATTTTTAACAACAAAGGCCGCAGTTGTAAACTACGACCGGCATCTAGAGCTACTGAAATAAACGAAATTTTATTGGGACAGCAGTAGTTTTAAGCTACAACTTTTTGTTTAATGTAATTCTGATCTTGACCTAAATAAAATCAGGTTCTTTGCTATCAATTAGCAATTTTTTTCCAAAAAAATCAGCAATTTCAATTTTAAAACTGTGCAAGCAAAGTCGATTTTTATCGGCTAATTCATTGTTCTTGCCATATTTTCCATCACCAATAATTGGGTGGCCAATTTCTTTACAATGAATTCTAAGCTGGTGCATTCTGCCTGTTATTGGTTTTAATTCCATAAGTGAATATTGGGTGAAATCAGGTTCTATTTCTGGTTTTGTTTCTTTTTTAGATCTTTTTAATTTTTTCTTAATATCAAAAACTTTGAGATTTTTGTAGTGGGTAATAGCTTCTTTTCCTAGATCACTTTTAAAAACTTTCTTGGTATTTCCAAAAGTTTTCTCTAAAAGTTTCATTGAAATAATATCTTCCCGTTTATTTGGAACACCTCTTACTAAAGCTAAATAAGTTTTATTGATGGTTTTGTTTTTAAATCCTTCGCTTAAAAGCGTAGCGGTTTTACGGTTTCTGGCTAGAAGTAAAATTCCACTAGTTTCGCGATCTAGTCTGTGAACTAATCTTGGGGTTTCTTCAAGCTCAAATTTTAAATAGGGTAGGGCGGCATCGATGCTGAAATCTTTTGGGCTTCCTGCTTGAACGGCAATTCCAGATGGCTTGTTGATGGCTAGCAAATTTTCATCTTTGTAGATGACGCATTTTTTAATCAAGCTAATTTTTTCTTCACTAACTTTTGGTTTTGCCCTTGCTTCTCCTTTGGGGTTGAATCCGAAAACTTCAACAAAATCCCCCTCTTCTAATTTACAATCTCCAGCAACTTTTCGAGAGTTAACCTTGACATCTTTTTGTCGTAAAAGTTTTTGTGCTAGCGTGAAGCCAAGGCCATTTTTAGCGAGGAATTTATCTAGGCGCGATCCTGCGGAATCAATATTTACGGTAAATTTATTCATGAGAGTGTTTTTATTTTAAAGAACGCGCAAAATTGCGCCCCCCTCCTTGCGGGGATCCCCAGCGCTCAATAATTAGTTGGGGGGGGTTATTATTCAATTTTATAAGATTAAGAATATTTTCTGGCATGACGGCTTGACATTCCATTTGAAACTTACAATAAAGAATCCATCTTCATTTTGGCCAGAAAAATTCTAACAATTAATTGGCAAATTTATTACAAACTTTTTGAAGTTCAAGAATATCTGCCGGAAATCCTGCTTCAAACTCCATTTCTTCCTTAGAAACAGGGTGGAAAAAACTGATTTTGTAGGAATGAAGTGCTTGGCGCGGAAAGTCGTTAATAAAACTTTTAATGTTACTGTCTACTTTTCCAAGGCTTAATTTTCTAGTTCCATAGGTTTGATCGCCAATAATCGAATGGCCGAGGGATGCCATGTGAACTCTGATCTGGTGAGTTCTGCCGGTGTCTAATTTGCAATCTATTAAGCTGATTTTTCCTTCAAAATACATTTTTTGCACTTTGTAGTTAGTGGTCGCTTTTCTGCCGCCATCGCGCATGATGGCCATTTTGAGGCGATTGGTTTTGCTTCTGCCTAAATTTTTATCAATCACCCCGATTAATGGTTTTGGCGTTCCGTAGCAAAAAGCTAAATAGTTTCTTTTTAAGGCTCTGCTTTCAATCTGGTTGGATAAATCTTGGTGAGCTAAATCATTTTTGGCCACTACCATTAAACCAGAAGTGTCTTTGTCTAGGCGATGCACAATTCCGGGGCGCATGACTCCATTGATTCCAGACAAGGTTTTTCCACAGTAAAAAAGCAAAGCATTAACTAAAGTATTTTGCTGATTACCATTTCCCGGATGTGTGGTTAGTCCTGCTGGTTTGTTGATGACCAGCATGTTTTCATCTTCAAAAACAATTTCAAAAGGAATGTCTTTAGCTAGAATTTCTGATTCTTCAGCGGGAGGAATTTTAAGGTTGAAAGATTCAGTTCCTTTGATTTTGTAATCGCAAGTTGTGATCGGTTTTTCGCCATCAAAAACACATCCTGAAGTGATTAAATCTTGAATTCTCCTACGGGAGAATTCTGGTTTTAAAGTTGCCAATTTAATAACTAGAAATTTATCTAGTCGCTGCTTTAATTCTTCTTCTAGGGTTTCGAAACTTATTTCTTCTATTGGCATTAATTCTATTAGCATTAAATGAATCGGTAAGCGGTTGGATCGGAAAGTAATTTGTGAAGTATCTTATTATTGAGGCCATGACCTGATTTGACAGCGGTAAATTTTCCAAGAATGTAGCCGCCAGAAAGGAAGATGTCGCCAATAAAATCTAGCATTTTGTGACGCACAAATTCATCGGGGTAGCGAACTCCATCGGGGTTAATTATTCCATTTTCGCCAATTACCACAGCATTTTTTAAAGATCCTCCTAGGGCTAAACCTGCTTGGTGCATTTTTTCAATATCTTTTTCAAAGGCAAAAGTTCTGGCTCTGGAAATGTCATTTTTGAAAGAATTGTGATCTGAGTGAAATTTGTAGCTTTGTTTACCTAGTTGTGAATGGCCAAAATCAATGTGTAAATTAACCGCAAATTCTCTGGCTGGCTCAACTATTACAGATTTGTCGCCGTCGATTACTTCTATTTTTTTTAAGATTTCAATGGTTTTTCTAGGCTCTTCTTGTGAGTGAGTTCCTGCACATTCAATTAGGAAAATGAATGACGATGCGCTGCCATCCATGACTGGAATTTCTTCGGCGTTAATTTCAACAATTAGATTGTCGATTCTAAGACCCCAAATTGCCGCCATTAAATGCTCAATTGTAGCAACTTTGGCGCCAGATTGATTGGCAATTGTGGTTCCTAGATTGGTGGTGGTAACGTTTTGGTAGTTAGCGTGAATTTGATTTTCTGATTCAAGATCAATTCTTTTAAAAATAATGCCGCTATTTTCTGGAGCGGGAAGTAGGGAAATTTGAACTTCTTTACCGCTGTGAAGGCCTATTCCATTACAGCTGACAGATTTATTGATTGTTCTTTGAGAGGTAACGCTCATTTGAAATTGATTGAAATTTTTAGAAAAATTACTGGAAGAAAAACCTTGCTTGATTTAAAAGAAGGATTCTCAAATTTTTCAGCTAAATAACAATTAAAATCTCATTAAAATGCCAATAAACCAACAGTTAGAAAATTGTCCAAATAAACAATTAGAAAAATTAAGAATTACCCTACCTAAGCCGATCGTTCCTGTTGCTAATTACATGCCTTTTACCATTAGTGGTAATCAAATTTTTATTTCCGGGCAATTACCAATAGAAAATGGCGAAGTTAAGTTTGTTGGAAAATTGGGCGAAAAAATTTCTATTGAAGATGGGCAGAAAGCCGCCAGAATTTGCGCCATTAATATTTTGTCTAATTTAAATTCTGCTCTAGAGGGAAATTTGGGAAAAGTTGCTCGCTGCGTTAAGCTTGGAATTTTTGTTAATTCTACCTCAGATTTTACCGATCAGCCAGCAGTTGCTAATGGCGCATCTGATTTGATGGTTGAAGTTTTTGGAGAAAATGGAAAACACAGTAGATTTGCCATGGGCGCAGCTTCTCTGCCGCGCGGAGTTGCAGTTGAAGTTGACGCAATTTTTGAAATTAATAATTAGTTATTTTTGTGCTACTGGTAGCACAAAAATAATATTTAAGAAAATTTTATGAAAAATACTTTATTGGCTCGTTTAATATTACTTAGTTTGGTGTTTAATTTTTGGGCTTCAGGGGCTTTGGCTTCAGGATCTATCTTTTCTAAACCAATTGTTTTTGATGAAAGTTTAACCGTAAAATGGAATTCTCCTAAGGGACTTAAAATGTTAGAATCAAGCCAGTTTAAGGCTGATTTCTACGAACTAGCCGATTATTTTCAGCCACAAATTAATCCACTTTATTGTGGTGCGGCAACTTCGGTGATTATTCTCAATGCCATGGTGGGGAATGGCGAGGCTCCTAGTCAGAAAGATTTGGAAGTTGTTAAGCCAAAAATATTTGGCGGCGGTAATATTGAATTTAAAACCTATTCTCAAGCTACTTTTTTTAATGAAAATACCGATAAAATTAAGGATCGTAAAATCATTAATCTTGCAAATGTAACTTTAGAAAATGAGAATTCGGCCAAAAATTTTGACCCCGGATTAACCCTTTTGGAGTTAAGAAATATTTTAAGTAAGACCTACGATCTAAATGTTAAAATGTGGTACGTGCAAAGTTCCAACCTAGAAACCATTAATAAATTTCGTAAGCTAGTCAAAAAAATTGTTGCTGAAGATCAAAAATATTTAATCATTAATTTTAAAGGTGAAGTTTTAAAATTAAAAACTGGCGGGCACATTTCTCCAGTAGTTGCTTTTGATGAAGCTAGCGATTCAGTTTTAATTCTAGATGTGGCTGGTCACAAAAACGGCTGGTATTGGGCAAAAATTGCAGATGTAGTAAAGGCGATGAACACTAGAGATGGCCAGAAATATCGAGGCTATTTGGTGGTGACAAAATAGAAGTCTTAGTTAGTCGATTTCAACACTAATTGGTGCATGATCAGATGGTCTTTCGGCTATTCTGAAATCTTTAAAAATTTCTGCTTTTTTTAGGCCAGATTCCAAATTTGGCGTAATCCAAATGTGATCTAATCTTCTGCCGCGGTTTGATTTAAAAGGATCTAATCCGCGGTAACTCCACCAGCTGTAGAGTTTTTCACCTTCTAAAGCTAGCTTTCTGTGAGAATCTACAAACCCTAAACTATTTTTTAATCTTAAAAATTTCTCCCTTTCAATGGGTGTGTAGGAAATAACTTTTAAAAGTTGTTTGTGCGACCAAACATCGTTTTCCTCTGGCGCAATATTCATGTCTCCAACAATAATAACTTTGCTTGTGGAATTGTAATTTTTGGCAAAATATTCACTCATGAAATCAACAAATTTAAGCTTAAAATCAAATTTTTCATTGAGAGCAATATCTGGAATGTCGCCGCCAGCAGGAACGTATAAATTGTGCAAAATCACCCCATTTGGCAAAGTTGCTGCAATGTGTCTTTTGTGTCCAAAACCAATAATGTCGTATTTTTTAATGTTTCTAAGTGGAAGTTTCGAGAGAATTGCTACGCCATTGTAGGATTTTTCTCCTGCAAATTCTACAAATTTAAAACCCAAATTCTGCACCGCCAGAAGTGGAAAATCGACATCTTGAACTTTGGTTTCTTGTAAGCAAATAACATCGGGATTTTCTTTCTTAACTAGCTCTTCAAGAAGAGGAAGACGAAGACGAAGGGAGTTGATATTCCAAGAGATTATTTTCATTAATTTGATTTTAAATTATTTGCCAAGCGTCAATCTGGAGATGTGAATTA
>JBLHNE010000033.1:0-11189 GCA_047619265.1 Rickettsiales bacterium
GCTTTTTAGGCTTATGGATAAATATTTGATATTATCCAAGAATCACCGGATTTTTGATAAATTGTTCTTTTATGCAATCTAAATTCTCCTTCTTCCCAAAATTCAATTCTAGAAGGGATGCATCTAAAACCTGACCAAAATGGTGGTCTGGAAACATCTTTTTCGGCAAATTCTTTTTCAAATTTTTCAATTCTTTGCGCAAATTCTTGATCATTTGCCATTTCTTCAGATTGTTTCGAAGCCCAAGCTCCAATTTGACTACCTCTTTGCCTTGAAGAGAAATAATCATCGGCTTCTTTTTGGGTAACATTTTCAACAGAGCCTTCAATTCTAATCTGCCTTCCTAAAACTCCCCAATAAAAACAAAGAGCAACATTCTGATTATTTTTTAGTTCTCCAGCCTTTCTGCCATTTAAGTTAGTAAAAAAACAAAAACCTTTTTCATCAAACTTTTTAAGAAGAATCATTCTTGATGAAGGTCTATTCTCCTTATCAACTGTTGCCAAGCACATGGCAGTTGGTTCGATAATTTTTGAATTTTCCTGTGCTATTTTTATCCATTTTGAAAAAATATCGAATGGTTCTTGATGATTATTCATGATTATTTATTAATTTTATTGAAGTTGTAATATGTCCAGATTTTACTTCCTGCTAATTTTAACCCTGCAAATAGAACCTATATATCGTTTTATTTGCTAGTCATTATTGTTTTACAGAGTAGGTCGGGGATGGTATTTTTTTTCTTGCTAATGAGGTGAAATTGTAGCCAGATTAAACTTACAAAACCAAGGATTAGGTTGAATAAATTATCGGCAATAGCATTATACATATTCGTTTGGTGCATAATTGTGTAGGCAAAAATGTAGATTGCGTAGAACCACGGAACGATTGATAGAGAATAGTGAGAAAGGCTTTCTAAAAAATCTAATTTATTACCATCTCTTTTGATAATAACTACGCCCATTAATTGCTTACCAATTGTTCCGCGCCATTTGGAACAATTGAAAATTATGTAATAGAGAGCTCCGATTAGAAAAACAATCAAACAAGATATTATAATTGATTTAAAAACCGGATCATTCATCAGAAATTGAATTTTGTCTGGATCTCGACCAATTGTATGGGAATCGAATTTCTCTTTAAAGGAGATTCTAAAATCGACCGCTTTTGGTTTTACCCATAAATTAAAAAGAGGCAGAACTACTATTATTCTTAGAGCATTAGCAATTATAACATCAATTGCATTGGCAAAACCTCTTTTAACGCTGCCGATTTTTTTAAAATCCAATTCCATAAAATTTAAATATTATTCAGAAATAACCACAACCAAAGCTGGGCGAATTAATCTTGAACCAATATTATATCCTGCTTGAAAAACCTGTTTAACAGTTCCTGGTTCTTCGCCATCTGTGGCAGGAACTTGTGAAAGTGCTTCATGAAAATTATGGTCGAATTTTTCACCTAGCGGATAGATTCTTTTAATATCGCGCTTATCAAGCATTTTAGTTAGATCTTTTTTGGTCATTTCCATCGCTTCAGAAAAATTTTTAACAGCGGGAGATTTCTCTATTTCTTCTTTTGGCAAATTATCTGCCGCTAAATAAAAATTCTCTACCACTAAAACTAAATCGCTGGCAAAACTAGAAATTGCATATTTGTTAGCTTTTTCAATCTCTTCAATGTTTCTTTTGCGAGTATTTTCGAGTTCGGCCGCAATGCGCAATATTTTATCGTTTAAAGATTTTTTTTCTTCTTCTAAAAGCGCAATTTGTTGATTTAAATCTGGTTCGCCAGTTTCCACAGTTTCCTCTTCTGAATTTGCTGATTCTGGGTTAGTTAAATTTTCATTTTCCTGATTTTCTGGTTCTTTATTTTTGTTTTCTTGATTAGACATTAGTTAAAATATTATTTGAATTAAGGAGTTACGAATTTATAGTGCCAATTAAATAAATCATAAACAACTTTTTTCAACCCTGTTTTAGAAATTTTTATTAATGGCGATAAAAAGAATTATATTTTGCTTAGGATCAAACATTGGAGATCGCCAGAATTATCTGGACTTAGCAGTTAAAGAGTTGCAAGAAAATCTGGAATTGCAAAAGATTAAAATATCTTCGGTTTTGGAAAATAAAGCCCTTTTGCTTGATGGAGCGCCAAAAGAATGGGACATGGATTTTTATAATATTGCCGTTTCTGCTGATATTAATTGTGAAAAATTTGAGCCGTTGGCAATTTTAAAAATTACTCAACAAATTGAAATTAATTTAGGAAAAGTTAAGCGCGGAAAATGGTCGCCAAGAGAAATTGATATTGATATTGCTGCAATTGAAGATTTGAGAATTGATTTAGGAGAAATTTTGAAAATACCTCATATTGGTATTTTTCAAAGAGACTTTTTCTTGAAAACAATTATGGAAATTGAGCCGGAAATTTTGAATAAAATAAGGTGAGGGTTTTCTTTTTAATAATGCTGCCAGCCATATTGTGAAATTATAATTTCTTCGTTGTTTTGGTCCAATAGATGAATTTTATGCTCAGATTTCGATCTTTCTAAAGAGCCAATCTGAGTTATTCTTATCCCTAATTTTTCTGTTAAATTTTTAATTTTTAGCGAATATTTTTTATCTACCGTAAAAATTAATTCGTAATCTTCTCCTCCGGAAAATAGCTCATTTAAATCAATATTTTTATTCTCTTTTAAACATCTTTTTGCAGATGCAGAAATTGGAATAAGGTTTTGATGAATTTTGGCTGAAAGATTGGAAGCTTGGCAAATATGTTTTAAATCAGCCAATAATCCGTCCGAAATATCAATTGCTGATTTTATGTTATTTTTAACTAGCTCTAATCCCAGACTAATTCTGGGAGTTGGGTTTAAATGGCGACCAATTAAATATTCTTTGCTTGCATTGTTTTGGCAGGTAATTTTTTTCTGGTTAAGATTCAATCCTAAAAATGCATCGCCGATATTTCCAGAAACAAAAATTAAATCTCCATCTTGAGCAGAATTTCTTTTTAAATATTTTCCCTTCTTTACTTCTCCAAAAATTGTCAGGCTGAAAAATAGCTTATTCTTACTTCTAACGCTGTCTCCACCAATTAAATCGATCTTAAATTTGTCGCCGATAGTTTTTAATCCATAGCAAAATTCTTTGATAAATTCTTCATCAAGATTTTCTTGAGAAAATCCAAGCATGTAATATAAAGGCTTAGCGCCAGATGCGGCAAGGTCTGAAAGATTAGAAGAAAGGAGTTTTTTGGCAATATTGCAAGCGCCGTCAGATTTTGTAAAATGAATGTCTTCCGCAATTAAATCTTTACTAATGACCAATTCTTTTTGGGCAGAAACTGAAATTAACGCCGCATCGTCGCACAAAAAACCAGAAGCTTTGCAGCCATTAGTTAGTGGCAGAAAATATTTTTTAATAATGTCGAATTCGGACATTATTTAATTTTTTTACAGATAATATCGCTCACGCCAGATTTTGATTTATCGCAAGCTTTTTTACAGCATTTATGAGGATTTTCTTTGCTGTCTTTGCAGGTTCTTTCAATAAATTTATGCTCATGTTCATTAGAAGAGCAATTAGCAAGAGAAAGAGAAACTAGGCCAATAACAATGGAATTTAATAATATTTTTTTCATATTTTTTATTAAAGTTTGATAAAAATTAATCTTGTAATCTTCTTAAAATTTCCTCTCTATCAATCAACATTAATAGGTTTTTAAGTTCTGGTCCGTGCTCTTCTCCGCTTAAAGCATGGCGAATTGGCATAAATAATTCCTTACCTTTGCGATCGGTTTCTTCTTTAATTGCGTTTAGCCAAATTTTCCAAGAATCACTTTGATTAGTTATTTTTGGTAAACATTGGGCAGTGGATTTTAAAAATTCCAAATCTTCAGCTTTGTTGTTAAATTTAGAAGGTTCTTGGCAGATTTTTAGCCATTTTTGAATATCTTTTAAAAAATCTAAATTGGCTTGTAAATTTTGCCATTCAAACTCGCTAACATTTTTTATTCCTATTTCTTCCAATCTTTTTTGGGCAATTTTGAAAGGTAGAATTTTTAATAGTTTTTGATTAATTAAATTTAACTCCCCTAAATCATAGTTGGTTGAAGATTTGCTGAAATTTTTAAAATCAAAATTTTCGACTAGTTTTTGGGTTTCGTCGTAAATATTAATATTTTGTGATGTGCCGATTTGTGCCAAGAAATTGACAATTGCTAAAGGTTCAAATCCATCTTCGCGAAGCGATTTAATATCGAAACCGCCAACTCTTTTAGAAATTTTACCGTCTTTGGCTTTAATTAGAGCTAGATGCGAAAAATTAGGAATCTTTCCTTCCAAGCCTTCAAAAATTTGAATTTGTACGGCAGTGTTAGTAATATGATCTTCGCCGCGAATAATATCGGTAATCTCCATTTCAATATCGTCGACTACCGAACAAAAAGTGTAGGTTGGAACATCGTTATCGCGGATTAGAACTGGATCAGAAAAATTTCTTCCCGGATAAGTTATTTTTCCTTTAATTTTATCTTCCCAACTAACAATTTTATCTTCAAGCAAGAAACGATAATAAGGCTTAATCCCATCTTTTTTATAATTCTCTTTTTGCTCGTTTGTAAAGTTTAAAGCTGCGCGGTTGTAGATCGGGGGAATTCCTGAGGCGATTTGCGATTTTCTTTGCAAGTTAAGTTCGGCATCGCTTTCGTAGCATTCATAAAGTCTGCCACTTTTGATTAATTTATTTTTTGCTGTTTCATATAGTTCTAAGCGATCTGATTGTTTAACAAGTTTTGAATGTTCAAGCCCTAGCCAAGCCATATCTTGCAGAATTCCTAATCGATATTCGTCTTTAGTTCGCACGGAGTCGGTATCGTCTAGCCTTAAAATAAATTCTCCTCCAGTTTTTTTTGTATATAAAAAATTAATAATGGCAGTTCTAATATTTCCAACATGAAGAAAGCCAGTAGGTGAGGGTGCAAATCTGCAAATAGTCATTATATATTACAATTTAATGTTACAAAGGATCACGGGGTTCCCCGCAAGGCGGGGCGCTGCAAATGCAGCGTTCTTTAAAAATAAATTAGCACTTTAGTGCGGGTTCCCCGCAAGGCGGGGCGCTGCAAATGCAGCGTTCTTTAAAAATAAATTAGCACTTTAGTGCGGGTTCCCCGCAAGTTATTTTTCTTGTCGGGGCGCTGCAAATGCAGCGTTATTACAGATAAATCATTTCTTTCCGTAAAAAACTCTGGTTCCACAAATAATATCGTGAAGAGCTGTTTTTTCTTTGGTGTGGGCAATTAAGAGAAGTCCGATTCCAAATAATAATCCAGATAAAATTGTGGCTAAGAATCTAGCAAAAGATTTATTAACTGAAAGCCTTTTCCTATCTGTTGTGGCTACATAGATATTCATAATTCTTTTCCCTGGTGTTGCCTGTTTTTTTGAGGTCAGAAAATATACTGAATAGGAGATGGAAACTACATAGGATATAAAATCGACAATTTTTTCTTCCATGGTTTTTGGCACTTCAATTCCTGCTAACATATTTGACATTGCTTGCTCAAAAGTTGGTAATTGACTTAAATCTACTCCGGAAATATGTATTATAGCCCATGCTATTGGCGCGCTGACAACCATGTCAATTAAAGCTGCTTGAAACCTTACCCAAAAACCAGCGTAAATGTTTGGAATTTTTGGATCTCCAAAGCTGTTAATGATTTTTTCAAAGAACTTCATCAGGTAGTTATTTTGTAAGATTTTGGTTAGGGGCCGAAAATATAATATTTGAATTGTAATTTTACCACAGGAACCTTTTGTAATCTAAATTTAAAAACTCTCCGTCTTTTTTTAAAAATATTAAATTCAAAATATCTAAAGAATAATCTCATTAATTAACTTAAGGATTAGTCAATAATATTGACTCGTATTGTCTAAAATTTTTCAAAAAAATATAAATTCAATATTTGATTTAAAAATGTTTAAAACATTTAATTTAAATCTAATAAGTAGCTTCTTATTTATTTTTCTTATCTCGATTATTTCTAAAGCTAATGCTGCTCCATTAATAAATATTAATCCATTCACAACCCCTGAGCCGTCTAGATCCAAATATTGTATATATAAAGCTTCTTGTTATGACGTGGAAAATGATATTTCTGGAAATGTATCTATCGGACTAGTTGGGACAAGTCCTCTAGTATTTATGACTTGGGACAACATGAAACGGACCCATTTTTTAAACAATCTATACCTTTCAACTCATCAGGCAAATTCAGTTTCCTAATTGACGCAAATTTTTCATTTAAAAAATTTATTTTAAAATTAATTTTCAATATTCACCAACCGCTTTGATTCAGCAAGTTTTTCTTGCACTTATGGCAAGCATACATAGAATTATGGTCCTCATATCCATCCCATTAAAATTAATCAAAAACCAATGACTAACCTCACTTCAAGCCTTATTAATACTGATTCTACAAATAGAGAAATAATTCCTGTCGCCATTGAAGTTGAAATGAAAAAGTCTTATTTGGACTATGCAATGAGCGTTATTGTGGCTCGTGCAATTCCTGATGTTTGCGATGGTTTAAAGCCAGTTCACCGCAGAATTCTTTACGTCATGCACGAAGGAAACTACGATTATAACAAAGCCTTCAAGAAATCCGCCAGAATTGTCGGTGAAGTAATGGGTAAATATCACCCGCATGGTGATTCAGCAATTTATGAATCTTTGGTTCGAATGGCACAAGATTTCTCACTTCGCGTTCCATTAATTGATGGACAAGGAAACTTCGGTTCAATCGATGATGATCCGGCGGCTGCAATGCGTTACACCGAGTCTCGTTTGCAAAAAGTTGCTCACACCATGCTTGAAGATCTCGACAAAGATACTGTCGATTTCGTTCCTAACTACGATGGTTCTGAAAGCGAACCAAAAATTATGCCTGCTAAATTCCCTAATCTTTTAGTTAACGGCGCTGGTGGTATTGCGGTTGGAATGGCAACTAATATTCCCCCTCACAATCTTGGTGAAACTATTGATGGCTGCTTGGCATACATCGAAAATAACAACATTACAATTGAAGAGATGATTAAAATTATTCCGGGGCCAGATTTCCCAACTGGCGGAATAATTCTAGGAAGAGCAGGATATGATTCAGCTGCTAAAACTGGTCGTGGATCAGTTATCATGCGCGGTAAACATAAAATTGAGCAGCTTAAAGCTGGTAAAGTTGCCATCATTATTACTGAAATTCCATACCAAGTTAATAAAGCTAAATTAGTTGAGAAAATCGCTGAATTGGTCAAAGACAAAAGAATTGAAGGAATCACCGATCTTCGCGATGAATCTGATCGTGAAGGAATCAGAGTTGTTATCGAACTTCGCAGAGACGTTATGGAGGAAGTGATTATTAATCAGCTCTACAGCTACACGCCACTTCAATCAAGCTTTGGTGTTAATATGCTTGCACTTAATCACGGTCGCCCAGAATTATTGAACTTGCTATCTGTTATCAGACTTTTCACTAACTTTAGAGAAACAGTAGTAGCTCGTCGTACTAATTTCTTGCTTAACAAAGCTCGTGATAAGACTCATATTTTAATCGGTCTTGCTGTTGCAGTTGCCAATATCGATGAAATTGTCGAATTGATCAAAAGCTCACCAGACGCGGCTTCCGCAAAAGAAAAATTGCTTGCTAAAAGCTGGCCTTCGTCAACTGTTGAAGCAATCATTAGACTTGTTCAAGACAAAGGAAATATTATTAAAGACGGCGAATTCTATTTCACCGATGTTCAAGCTAAGGCAATTCTTGACATGAGACTTGCTAGATTAACTGGTCTTGAAGCCAGTAAAATTGACGAAGAACTCAGAAAACTTGCTGTTGAAATTTCTGAATATCTATCAATTCTAGCTAATCGCGAAAAATTGATGCAAATCGTTAAAGATGAACTTATTGCTGTTAAAGAGGAATTTTCAACTCCGCGTAGATCTTCAATTGAAGAAAGCGAATTTGAAGTTGATATTGAAGATTTGATTCCAAAAGAAGATATGGTCGTGGTTGCCACCATGAATGGCTACATCAAACGTGTTGCACTTTCTGCTTATCGTGCTCAAAAACGCGGCGGAAAAGGCAGAAGTGCAATGGATGTTCGCGACGAAGATTTCGCTACCGAAATTTTTGCAACTAACACTCACACGCCAATTCTATTCTTCTCATCTAAAGGAAAAGTTTACAAATTAAAAACCTACAAACTTCCACTTGGAAACCCACAAGCTCGAGGTCGAGCTTTGGTTAACTTACTTCCAATTGATCAAGACGAAAAAATTACTACCATTCTTGCTCTTCCTGAAAATGAAGAAAGCTGGAATGATTTGAGCATCATGTTTGCCACTGACGATGGTAATGTTCGTCGTAATTCAATGGATCAATTTACCGACATTAGATCTTCAGGTAAAATTGCCATGAAATTAGACGATAAACAAAATCTAATTGGAGTTGCTCTTTGCACTGAAGAAAATGATATTATGCTTTCAACTAAAAGCGGAAAATGTATCAGATTCCCTGTTTCAAAATTGCGTATTTTCCAAAGTAGAAACTCAACAGGAGTTCGTGGAATTAAACTTGAAAGTGGCAATGAAGTTATTGCAATGTCGGTTCTACAACATTCTGAAGCTGACATGGTTGTTAAAGATCAATATTTGAAAATCGCAGTTGAAAAAAGAATTGAGCTTAAAGAAGCTTTGAAATTCAACCTAGATTTAGCAGAAAATCCTAGTGAAGATCTTCTTGCTCAACCACAATCATTGCCAAAAATCAGAAGTGATCTTGATGAAACTTTGATTAAAGAAATGGCGATGAATGAAGATTTCATTCTTACCATCACTAAAAATGGTTTTGGAAAAAGAAGCTCTGCCTACGAATATCGCATCACTAACCGTGGCGGTTCAGGAATTACTAATATCATCACTTCGAAAAGAAATGGCGATGTTGTAGCATCTTTCCCAATCGACAATTCTGATCAAGTTATGATCATTACCAACAAAGGAACATTGATTAGAAGCGATATTTCAACCGTTAGAATTACTGGAAGAAACACTCAAGGTGTGACTTTAATTAAAGCTAAAGAGAATGAAAACGTTGTTTCAGTAGCCAGAATTGCTCATTCAGGCAATAAAGATGTTGATGATTTGGAAGTTGGTGAAGAAGAAGGAACCAGCGCAGAATAAATAAAATAATAGTAAATAGCTAAAAGTTGTAAGTTGTAGAAAACTTAAAAATTTAACTTCTTACAACTTAGCTATTTACTGCTTACCACAATCTAACCATGTCCGATAGCAGTCTAAGCTGTGAATAATAAGTGGTCAAAAACTTAAGAATCTAACTTCTTACAATTCATCATTTACCTAAACATGTCTGATCAAAATTCCCCAGCACATCAAGAAATAATGCGCCGCGAACTCTTTAACATTGAAGCCGAGCAAACCATTTTGGGAACCATTATTATTAATAATGAATACATTAATCGCGTTGCCGATTTTTTGCTTCCAGAATATTTCTACGAACCTGCTAATAAAAAGATCTTTGAGCAAATCAGCCACACCATCAACAAAGTCAATATTATTGCCAATCAAGTTACTCTTAAGCAATTCTTTGAAAACGACCAAACCATTAAAGCAGTTGGTGGATCGGCCTATTTATCAACTCTTCTTTCTAGAGCAACAGGAATTATCGACATCGCCGATTACGCTAAATTAGTTTACGATCTGGCTCTTAAAAGAGAATTAGTAATGATTGGCGAAGACATTGTTATTGATGCCTACAAAACCGATGACGAAGCCAGCGCTAGTTCTCAAATTGAAATTGCTGAAAATAAACTCTTCACTCTCACTCAGCATGGAAGCTCGACTTCCGATTTTAAAAATATTGGCATTCCCTTAAAAGAAACCCTAGAAAGAACTCTTCTTGCCAGACAAAGAGACAGTCACATTAGTGGAGTTTCTACCGGTCTAGACGATTTGGATAAAATTTGGAGTGGAATGCAAAATTCTGATTTAATCATTTTGGCTGGAAGGCCATCTATGGGTAAAACGGCAATCGCCATTAATATTGCAGTCAATGCTTGCAAGGCTTTAAACAAAGATGTTACCGAAAATAAAGATAGAAAAGCGGTTGGTTTTTTCTCACTGGAAATGTCTGGAGATCAACTTTCTGCTAGAATTCTTTCCATGGAAACCAGCATTAATGCCACTAAATTTAGAACAGGAGACATTACTGAGCAAGATTGGGAAGTTATTACCAAAAGAAGTGCGGAAATTTCTGACATGCCATTTTTTATTGATGATTCGCCTGCTTTAACTATTTCTGCCATTAGAACTAGAGTTAGAAGAATGGTTCGCAAACACAATTTATCATTTGTTCTAATTGACTATTTACAGTTAATTTACGGTTCTGCCAAAAAATCATCTGAAAACAGAGTCCAAGAAATTTCTGAAATTACTCGGGGACTCAAAGCTATTGCCAAAGAATTTAATATTCCTGTCATGGCGCTTTCTCAGCTTTCAAGAGCGGTTGAGCAAAGAGAAGATAAAAGACCACAACTATCTGATCTAAGAGAATCTGGGTCAATTGAGCAAGATGCCGATATTGTTGCCTTCATCTACCGTGAAAGCTATTACGAAGAACGTAAACGCCCTGGGGAAAATGAAACTGAAAAATTCAATCAATGGAAAACCCGAATGGACGAGCTTCGTAATCGTTCAGAATTAATCATCGCCAAGCAAAGAAATGGCCCAATTGGTTCTGTTCATCTTTATTTTGATCCTGAATTTACAAGGTTTAATAATTTAGATCTGCATCATTAGATTTGTTCGGTGAATTTTATTTTAGATTAGCTCTCAGCGCTGATATGGGTTGCAAACCACACCACACCGAAGGATATTTTAGCATTGATAACTGCTTTCTATAACCTGAATTTTAGTGGAACATTGGTTAACTCAAACCCTGAAAAAAATGAATTTCAAATCTAAATGGTATCTTTTTCTTACCGCCTTTTCTTTTGTTGCTGCAATTTTTTATGCTACTACAAAATTTTTCTATCCTAACTATTTCTCCGAAACCTTTTCAATTGGCAATCTGGCCATAATTTCTGTCATTATTATTGGCGGAATTCCCCTTCTTAT
>JBLHNE010000034.1:0-11067 GCA_047619265.1 Rickettsiales bacterium
GTGCCGTTTTCCATCAGAAGCAAAAAGATCTACTTCTACAACTTTTAAAGCTCTAATTTTCGTAATAGCATCTTGTATCATTTTTTTAGGGTTAGAATTTTCATCAACTTTCATTTTAATCACACAACCTTTTGTTAAACCAAGTTCCCAGCCTAGCGCTCCTTCAAAAATATCAAGAAGTGGAATAACCACTTTTCCATCTTTATCAATCGTAATTGTAGACATTTCAAATGTTGCTCCAAGCCCGCAATATACAATGGGATTATCGAAATTTTGTTCTCCACCTTCTGTATCAATAGCGTTCTTGTGATTATTAACACTCTTTCTGAAGGCTTCTGTCACTCCGGATACTTCATCTTTATTTCCTAATTTAGCCGAAGTTGGTATTTCATAACCTTTTCCTTGATCTCCATTTTCATCCAATAATCCAACGTCTTTAGCATCTTTTATGATTTGAATATCACCAATCCAAATTGCACGAGGTTTTTCAGCGGTACTAGGTGGCGGAGTCAGAATTTTAAAAGCCTCAGTGTCACCAGCAAGAACTTTTAAAATTGTAGAATATTGTGTTTTTCCATTAGATAAGTCTAAAGAACCAATACGGTCATCAAGTTTTGCTAGAATAACATGGGCGCCACCTCTTTTACCTAGAGCCTCTAATTTTTTCTGCAATAAAGGTTTTAAGACTTTAACTTTTTGTGCTTCATCATTTCCTTCAAGATCTTCAGCTATTGTTATTAATTCCTCTTCAAAGTCTTTTAATAATTCATTTAAGCCAACAACTTCTTTTTCGCCATTTTCCTTTTTAATAGCATCAGATATTTCTTTTTTTGCTGCATCAATAGTTCTTCTAATGCCGAGATGCTTCTTAAGTTCTTGGATTGTTGGTTCATAAAAGTTAACTCCAGATTCTTTCGCTATTGCGCGCATTTCTTTGCGGGCATTTTCTAGATCTTTTGCAGCTTCTTTTGCAGCTTCTTTTGCGACTTCAAATTGTTTTTCAAGATTTTTTATGGAACATGAATCATCACCAATTGCTTTTAGCATTAAAACCACATTTTCTTTGGTCGCTTCAATTCCTCCGGCATCTTTCCCAGCTTTTTTTGATATAAAGACTATCAATCCTAAACGTTTGGAAAATTCATCATCTGTCATATTCTGAGTTCCATGAATTAAAGAATTTTCCAGTAAAGTTTTAAGAGAATTAATTTTGTTGGTGTTGTTGTCTTTGGTGTCAGTTTGTTTTAAAATTTCTTTTAGATTATTAATTTTTTCTACGGTTACTAATTCTGCTTTTATTTTTTCTATGATTTTATTTTGAATGTCTTCTTCTATGTTGCTAAACGTATCTTTAATAGCTGTTAATTTTTCCTCTTTCTCTTGAGCTATTTTTTTGTTCGCATCTGTATTGCCAGCCGCATCAAAAGCACGACCAATTTTTGTAAATACATTTTTCAGTAGAGCTAAGAGCGCACTTTCGCTGGTAGAAATATTTTCTGATTCAGATATAGATTCTTTGATAGCTTGATCTAGCTTTGTGTTTTCTTCTGAAGTCAAAACAGGATCTTTACCAATTACTGCAATAGCAAATTCTTCTAATTGAAGAAATAATTTTTCTTTTGCCTTTTCAATTGCGATTGTTTCGCTTGGCTTGGTAATTGGTTTTCCAAGGGTTTTGAAAGATAGTCCGTAAGCTAGCAAAGCATTCATCCAACAAGTATTTCCAGTATTATTTATTCCATTAGCTTGCTTCCCTGGAAGGCCAGCTTGTTTGGTGGAATACTTAATCATAGCACTATCTTTTGCTGCAATAAAAAAAACCTCTGTCTCATCTAATGGGCCATCGCAACCATCATCGTTATAGCGATACCATTTGTTATCATCGCATTTTACATATGCAATATAATGACCACCTACAGTATCTCCACCATGCACAATAAAGGCGGTTGGGAAATATTCAGTTTTATTTATAGTTAATGTTTCAAGATTTGTGTCAGTTGTTTTCCTAAAATTCTTATTCTCAGTATATTGGTTAATCTTAGTGTTGATGCTAAACTCTTGAAGATCTTTTGGTATTACATATTTTACTGTTCTAATTGCACTTAACTTTTCTGTCTGAAGGGATTTTTTTGCAACAAATTCAACCTTATTCTCAGCATTCATTTTTTCTTCCAGTCCATCTCCAAATAAAGCTTTTAAATCATCTCCGGGTGCAATATTAACAAGAGATGCCATCGCATACATTGGATCTTTTAACTCAAAATTTTCTTTTGAATTAGGTTCTGGATTTGGAGATAGACTACTAACTTCAACAATAGGATTACCTTGAATCTGCTCAAATAATTGTAAAAATGCCTCGGCAGCATCGATTTGCCTGTTACGAGCCATATCATCTATTAGATCTTGGCTTAGCGGCTCACACATTTTATTTCTATCTGAGGAATTTATGGGAACATCTTCTCGTTCTAACTCTTTATAGATTGGATCTCTTAGATTATGAACCTTTTCCTCTTCTGATAAAAAAACATTTTTGTCCCTGATTTCTACAAGTATTTTTACGATTTTATTATCTGCTGTGGAATATTGAGTTTCTGTTTTTATATTTTTTGTTCTTTTTTGCTCAAGTTCAAGTTGTTCAAGTTGTTCAAGTTGTTCAATTTCTTTAACAATTTTTTGTAATGTAAAATCACTAGGTCCTTCAAAAGGTTGAGTAACGAACGGTAGTTTATCTTTATCTATTGCGTGAGCATGGGTTGCAAAAGGAAGGCGAATTACGGAAACGCCGTTTTCGAACTTGGTCTTCTCGTCCTGATAGAAGTATTTAGAGTCATTATCGCAAAAAATTATTTCTAAACCGTCAAAATTGTCTACTTCGCTTAAAGTTCCATATCTAATAATGTGTTTATTCGTAAGATTTAATAGCGATGCTTCTTTTAACATCGCGCCATCTTTTAGCTCATAACCGACATCACTCTGTTGATGATGTGTTTTATTGGAATAAATACTCCAGTTATTATTGTTTTCATTATCAGGAAAATAAATTGATCCTTGAGTAGAATCGTTAAAAGCACATTCTGCAAGATTTTGAAAAACAAGATTTTTATCTTGTGCGCTTCCAGTTAACTTGGCAAAATTTTCAGTTGCAATTGATGCTATGATTAACTTGCTATTGCCAGATTTTTTATTTGCGCGAAGCAATAATCGCATTCCTCTAGAAAAGAGAAAATCTGCAGGTAGTGTTTTGTAGAATTTTTTAATTTCTCCTGGATTGTTTTTCAGATCATTTATTTTCTGCTTTAAATCATCAGTATCCAGATATCCTTCGGCTAGATGAGACAGCATTTCTTTTTCATGTTTAAAAACATAATCTAATGTTTCTGTATATGGATCAGCAGTTTCTACATCTGAGGCCATATTTGCAGAATTCCTATTGTAAAATCTCTCGCAAACGTCACATATTTTAAACCAGGAATCTCCTTGGATAGAAAAAGGAAATAATGTTGATTCAATATCAATTGCTAGAGGTACACCTTTCCGTACTTTCTCATGCGCTGTTGTGAAAGTGCTGTATTCCTTTGTAATTGGTTCAGTCATCTTGATGATTGTTATTGATTATTTTGATAAAAATTAACCTAACCTAACTGTATTAAAACCTTTCTTGCATGGTGTCAAACGATTATTTGAAATTTTTAGCTTAGCATAAAATCTTCAATAAATACTATTTCTTAATTAAAATTTATCCAAGAAAAATTCCCAGAAAAATTCCCAGAAAGATGCTAATAGAAATTCATAGAAGAATTCTTAGGGAAATTCCGATGCTGGTCGTCATTTGTAATGGCGACTTTTTATTTGTTAAAAGTCAAAAAAATTAAGATTTTAGGTGGTTATTTTGCTATTTGTTTTAATAAACAAAAGGTCGGATTTGCAAAATAAGACCAGCCTCGAAATGCACAAGGGTTTTTTGGGAAAATAACAAGAGTAAATTCTGTTCTCGTAAAATTTATAAATCTTCACCATTTCACTACCTAGGGTAGAAATATTTTTTTACTATTTCTATTAAAATATGGTAGATGAAACTTGTCTTAGAATTAGATTACTTGCCAATCGTTAATTGGTTTTGAATCGTTAATTTGTTTGAATTGCTAATTTAATTTTAAATTAGTTTTTTAAATTAATTATTGATTTTTTATTAATTAATGGGGAGCCCAAAAAACCTAGCCCAAAAAACCTAGCCCAAGCAAACCTAGCCCAAGCAAACCTAGCCACAAACAAACCCAATTTTAAGGAGTGTTGCTTTAAATTACCCTTTTTAGCAATGCTGAAATTTATAAATTAATTTCAATACCAGTATTAAGTACTGATGAATATTTGAGGCCTTAGAAATAAAGATTGGTTTGTTAAAAATTTTAAAAAAATTAAAACTTCAAATTTCATGACAACACCACAAAATAAATTAAAGCTTTATCAATATTATCAACGTGAATGGGAAAAAACTTTAGCAAAACCTGCTCAAAATAGGGAAAATTTTGATGCTCAAATATGTGAAATTATGCCTAAAATTCTCAATATTTCAGAAGAAGATATTTTGCAAAATTCTCATCTTTTTGAAAAGATCGACCGCAAAATGCTCAATGCGTTATATTATTTAAGCAAGATAAATAGCTTGGAAGGAAAGAACAATGCCGTGCATTCGCTAGAGTTTGTTTACAGATTTAATATGGGAATCGATGAATATTTGAGGCCTGAGAAATAAAGTTTTTTGAAATTGTAAATTAAAACCAGTGCTGGTCGTGGTTTACAACCACTAGTTTTCCACTAAAATTTAGGTATTTATCATTGCCTTTAGTCCTCGGTGCCGGCCCGAAGTTTGCAACTGCGACTTTTTGTTTACTAAAATTAGTAGTAAAATAGTCACCTAAAGTCGTAATTTTTTGACTTTTAACAAACAAAAAATCGCAGGTGCAAACTTCGGGCCGTCACCGATCATGGCTAAACAAGGCATTCCAACTCTTAAATTTTAGTGGGACAGTAGAGGTTTGTAACTACGACTAGCACCGATAATGACTAAACAAGGTGGCTGTAAGAACTAAAATTTTAGTAGGGCACTAGTGGGTTTACAACCACGAACGGAGCTGAATATTAGATATTTTTGTTGCTAGATAATTTATTGATTAATCGAAAGTTATTATGACAGATGGCTACTGCCAATGCATCGGATTCGTCTTCGGTTTTTGCGGTCGATTTTGGAAGTAGATATTTTATCATTACTCCTACTTGGTTTTTATCTGCTCTTCCTACTCCTACAACAGTTTTCTTAATCGAAGTGCTGGCATATTCACTGATTTTTAGCCCAGCTATTGCGGCGCTAAGCATTAAAACCCCGCGCGCATGACCTAATTTTAGTGATGAAACGGGGTTTTTATTAACAAAGGTTTCTTCAATAGCAACTTCATTGGGCTGGTGAATATCAATAACTTCTTTGATTGATTTGTGAATGTGATGTAATCGCACATCTAGGCTTTGTTTTGCATCTGTTTTAATGGTTCCACAGGCAATGAAAGAAAGATTATTGTTAGAAGATGAGATAATGCCCCATCCGGTTTGCGTTAAGGCTGGGTCTATTCCAAGGATAATCATTTAATTATTATAGAATTTTTGGTGATTTTGATCCATTTCTAAAAGTAGCTCGGCTGGCTCGAATCTTTCACCATAGGTTTTGCTGAAGTTTTTTAATTTTAAGACCACAACTCCAATTCCCATTTCGTCGGCATATCTTAAAAGTCCGCCGCGGAAAGCTGGAAATCCAGTTCCCATAATCATTGCCATATCAAGATAGCGATGGTTTTTAACAACATTTTCTTCTAAGCATTTTGCTGCTTCATTAATCATAATTAAAATGCAGCGATCAATTATTGTTTCATCTCCAATATGGCCTCTGACAATATTTTCATTTTGTTTCATTTGATTTAAAATGTGATTAATTTCGCTATTAACCCCTAAATTATTGCCATTTTTGCTATATTTATAGAAACCTTGATTAGATTTTTTTCCAAGCAAATTTTTGTTTTTAGACATTTCTTCTAGAAGGCGACAAACTTCCATTCTTTTGCCATAGCTCTCTTCTAAACTTCTGGCGACTTTATAACCTACATCGATTCCGACCGTATCTGCCAAAACAAAAGGCCCCATCGGCATTCCAAAATCTTTAATTAAATGATCAATATTTTTTAAATTTGCACCTTCTTGCAATAAAAACCCTGCTTCATTGATGTATGGAAGTAAAATACGATTAACCAAAAATCCAGCAACATCGCTGACTACGATTGGAGTTTTCTTTAATCTTTTTGCTAATTCTACAACGCTGGCAACGGTTTCTTCTGAAGTTTTTTTGCCTTTAATGACTTCAACCAGTGGCATTTTATTGACAGGATTAAAAAAATGCATTCCAACGAAACGTTCCGGATGCTTCAAAGATTCCGCCATTTGCGTGATGGAAAGAGAAGAAGTATTACTGGCAATGATGGTTTCTTTTTTAATGTTCTCTTCTAATTTGGCAAAAGCTTCTTTTTTAATTTCTATATTTTCAACAATTGCCTCAACCACAATATCAACATTATCAAAACCGCTGTGGCTTGTAGTTGAAGAGATTTGGCACATCTTTAAACTGATTTGATGATCTTTATATTTACCAATTCTTTTGAGCTGGCGGTAGATTTTAAGAATTTGATGATATCCAAGGGCAATTCCACTTTGAGAGATATCTTTCATTCGAACCCCAATATCGGCATTGCTAAATAGCCACGCAATTCCGCCACCCATAATTCCAGCTCCTAAAAGACCAGCTTGTTTAATTTCTGATATTTTAGCTTTATTTTCAGAACCGCTATCTTTTTTAATTTCTTCGCTAGTGAAAAATAGCTCAATCAAGTTTTTGGAAATTGCTTCTGAAGCAAGTTTGGAAAATTCTTCTGCTTCTATTTTTAGTCCGCCAGCTTTATCGGCAAAATGATAGGTTCTTTTAATTACGTCGAAAGCGGCAAGTGGGGCAGGGTATTTACCTTTGGTTTTGGAGAATAAACTTTTTTTAGTAAAATGATAAATTATGCGTTTTCCAGCAAAAATAACTTCCATTACGAAGCGTTTTTTGTAGACCAAGCATCGACGATTTATGTAGATATTTTGATGATTTTTGACTAGAATTTGAGTGACGAAATTAACTAGATCATTAGGTAAAAATTCTTCGCGAATTATTTTATCTACTAAGCCAATTTTAAAAGCTTTTTTAAAATTAACCGGTTTTCCAGATAGAATCATTTTTAAACTTTCTTGCAAACCAACTAAGCGTGGCAATCTTTGCGTTCCTCCAAAACCTGGAATTATTCCAAGATTGACTTCTGGTAAACCTAAAACGGTTTTACTGTTGTCTATGGCAACTCGGTAATCGCAAGCTAAAGCAAGTTCTAAGCCTCCACCCAAACAAGCGCCATTAATTACGGCGATAGTTGGAATTTTTAAATTAGCAATTTTGCTTAAAATTTCTTGTCCTTGTAGAACCTTTTTGTAGGCGTCGGATTTACTTCTAATTGATCTAATTTCGTTAATATCGGCGCCAGCGATGAAGATGTCTTTTTTATTGCTGGTAAATAGCAAAATGTGGATGTTTTTATTGTCAGAAATTTTGCCAATAATAGTTTCAAGCTCAAGTAGAACTTCCGAGCTGAGCTTGTTGATCTTTTGATCTATTAAATCGAAGATTAAAGTCGCAACTCCATTACTATCAACGAATAAATTTAGTGATTTGGAAGACATATTTAGAATGTTTGAATTATTGAACTGCTGATAAAATAAAGAATCTTACGTAAAGATTGTTTTTAGAATGGGTAAATTTAATTTTTAATTTGTCGTCTTCGCGATTAAATGAAATTTGGCGATCTTGGTTTTTGGTTAATTTCCAGCCTAGTTGGGGTAGAGATTTTAGGTAAAAATCTTTAACTTCTTTAGTTTTATATTCTCCAAAATATTTTGAGATCACAATATTGCCAACCATAGTGTCAAAACTACTGCTGTCGTCTTCGATTAATTCTAAATCAATAAAAAGTGGAATATCGTCGGTTCCTTCAACATATTGTTTTTCTTGTTCTTTAGTGCCTATCTCGGAATTTTGAGTGTCGTCTTTTTTGGTTTTTAAGTGGGAACAAGAAGTTGCTGTTAGTAGAGTTAGAATTAGTAGGTTTTTTATTATTTTCATAAAATACATTTAGTTTTATTTGTAAATATTAGGTAGTGATTGTTTCACCGATAATATGTTTATTTAACCTCGTCGTAGTTTTCTCTAGACATTAAATATTTGTAAACTATTAAATTTTCCATAATTCTTTGCACATAGTTTCGTGTTTCAGAATAAGTGATCAATTCTATCCAATCAATAACCATGTCAATATCTTCGGTTTCTCTGGGATCATAAAATTCCCTAACCCATCTTCTACTATTGGAAGGGCCAGCATTGTAGGCGGCAATAGCTAGAATTTCTGATCCTTCAAAATCATCCAGTAAAGATTTAATGTAGGCGGAACCCAAAACAACATTGTAGTCCATGTTTCCAGACAATTTGCGACGGCTATATTCAATGCCAAGCTTCTTGGAAACTAATTTGGCGGTATCGGGCATTAATTGCATAAAACCAATTGCGCCAGCAGAACTATAGGCTGAAGGTGCAAAACCACTTTCTTGTTTAATAATGGCGTGAATTAAAGGAGCGCTGGGATCTTTTTCGATTTTTTGAATAATTTGGAATTTGTCTTTAATGAAAAAGACATTTTTCTTTGCCGCTGCTTTTGAAATTTTAACATCGAGCTGGCGATCTTTTATTTCGTTGACCACTTTCATAATTCCAGAAACCTCGCCGCTGGTTTTAGACCTTTCTACTGCATATTCAAATATGTCGGTGGCATTTTTTTTATCGCCAATTATGGCTAAAATGTAGGCGGTTTTCAAAGAATCTTTTCTGGCCAGAGCTTCAATATCTTCTCTTAAAATATCGGGGTCTTTAGGAAGAATGATATCATTTTGAGAACCGATTGGGTCTAGGACTCGATGTTTGTGAATGGCAAGCTGTCCGTAAAAATAAATCGGATATTTGCTGGCCACTTTGTACCATTTAATAGCCTCCTCTTTGTTTCCCATTGCTTGAGATGCCATTCCTAGCCAATAAGAAGACCTAGAAACGCTAATTGGATAGCCAACATTAAGATATAGATTGTAAAAATGATCATAGGCATCTTTAGGTCTGTCTAAAAAGCGTAGCGCAATCCATCCTGCTGTCCATTCGGCGTCGTAGAATTTTTCATCACTACCTTTTAAGCCATGATTCGAGGCGATAATATAGGATTTTTCATAATCTTTGGTCTTGAGTAATTCTCTGGAATAGAGCTTTCTAAGGCCCCACCATTTATCCGGATTATCAACATCTTTGGGAATCTTAAGAAGCATTTTAACGATTTCTTCAGCATCATCTTCTTTAGTAATTTGCGCCTTTTTCCACATTATTACATTGTAGGCCAAAAGTTCGTTATTTCTTAATTTGCGAGGAATTGAATAAATGATGTTGTTAATGTAATTGGGGTTTTTACTAATTTTAATTATGCTGCTAAATAGTTTTTGCTGATCTTCTCCTATTAAATAAAGAATTCTTTGGGCATCTTTAGTTTTTTTATCCCATATTAAGCGAGTGATTCGGGCGATATGTTTTTCTTCTGTTAGTTTATTATTATAGGTTGATAGGAATTTATCTTCTTGTTCTTCAGAAAAATCATCATTAACCCACAAATTATAAGTTAGATCTTGAATATCTTTCTTGGCATCTTCCTTTGAATCAAGGTTGTAGGAATTGGCATAGTCAATTTCTGATTTTAGTAAATAGAGTTTTGATTCAGGATTGCTGGCAGGGAAATTTTTAAAATATTTTTTAGAGAAATTGTAAGGAATATTGTTTGCGATGGCGATTTTCTCGGCATTTTTTCTTAATTCGCTGAAGTTTGGAAAAAATTGATTATCATTTACAAATCTTGAAATATCGTTGAAAGAAACTGATTCGATATTAAAACCTTCATTATCTACTTGGCTGTATTTATTCCAAAGTGCAATTCTTATTGCCGTATCGGAAAAATTTGAATTACCCATTTTTTTTGCCACCGCTAAAGCTTGCTTGTGATTGTTTTTATCAAGAGCTTTTGAAAATTCTTTTAAATTTTGGACATCTTTTTTTGAAAGACCTCCCCATATTCTTTGGCTGGTTTGGGCAGCAAAAGAATTCTGGTAAGAAATGGCCAAGAAAAAGCTTAAAAGAAAGATCGGAAGAAAAAATATATTGATGAATGTTTTGGATATTTTAAACACTTATTAACGGCTATTTTTAAAGATTTTGTAGAGGTACTTTGAATCGCTCATTTTTGCGATAAAAAAATATTTTACAAGGAGCTGTGTTAATCAAATATGCAAAACTAACATAACCCTTAAGGGACTTGAATAAAATTCTTTAATTTTTAAAAAACTTGGCTATTCTGCTTCGCCTCAACAAACCATAATAATCTTTATTTAAAAAATGGATCTAATCAGTAGAATTGCTATTAAAATTTCTTGCCGCCAAGTTGGTGTTGACGAATTTGGTAATAGATATTTTGAAGCAAATAAGGCATCAAAAAATCAACTTCGCCGCAAAAAAAGATATGTAATCTATAATGGTCTTGCTGAGCCTAGCAAAATTCCTGCTCAGTGGCACGGATGGATGCACTACACCACCGACGAATCTCCGGTAAATTCTCATAAAGCAAGTTGGCAAAAAATACATCTTCCCAATTTAACGGGTACAAAATTTGCTAATTTTCCAGCTGGCAGCAAAAAATCTGAAGGTAAGAGAAATCAAGTTAGTTCTGACTATCAAGCTTGGAAACCTTAAATTTATTCTTGAAATATAATTAATTAACCAAAAAATTTATGAAAAATAATATCTTTGAAATAGTTGTTGGAACTTTTGTTTTATCTTGTGCGGTTTATTTTTTCTTTTTCTCT
>JBLHNE010000035.1:0-10699 GCA_047619265.1 Rickettsiales bacterium
ATTGGTTCAAAACTTCGCTAAAGGCGATTTGAATGGCTTTTTCATAATTTAAAATTTGAATTTCTTTGCGAATATTAGCAATGTTTAAATTAGCTTTATTTCTGCCGCCAGAAAAAATTGGAAAATTAATTTGAGGCATAAAAACCCAGCCGTTAGAGACCAGTAAATCTTTTAAATTTCCTGAGGCATAGCCAATATTTCCGGTTAGATTAATTGATGGAAAAAATGCTGCTCTGGCTGCGCCAATATTGGCATTAGCGCTTTTTAAATTATGCTCCGCTTGCCTAATATCTGGGCGCGAAAGTAAATTTTCTGAAGCTGTTAATGTAAGCAATGATTCATTGATTTTAATATCTCCTAAATTGGCTTTCTTCTTGTTTTTCTTGGGAAAAGATCCCCCATCAAGAGTTTCAAAAAAAGTGCCAGTTAAAATCATTAAGACATTTTTATCTGCCACAATTAAAGATTGGTAGATTTCTAGATTATTTTTGGCATTTTCCACATTAATACTTGCCGACAAAACGCTTTCTTCAGCTTCAATTCCGTTATTAAATCGGGATTTAATGAAATTGTAGCGTTTTTGTTCGGCTTTTTTTATTTCTTGATGTATTTCTAGGTTTTTTTCATCGAGTAAAAGCTGTGTGTAGGCGGCTGCAACATTGGCTATTAAACTTATTTTTATTGCATTTTTTGCTTCTTTGGTTGCCAGAAAATCTTCCAAAGCAGATTTATTTAGGCTTCTTAATTTACCAAAAAGATCAATTTCAAAAGAGGTTAAGGAAATTCCAGCGCTGTATTGGGTGAAGGAAAGATTTTCACCTCCGTCTCTTTGATTTGGAAATATGACGTTACTTTGTTCATTCCTGCTTGCAAAACCGTCAATTTGCGGAAGTAAATCGGCGAGGGCGATTTTATTATTATTTTCAGCAATTTTAATATTTAAAGCTGCGGTTTTTAAATCTTGGTTATTATCTAAAGCTAGTTGAATTATTCTTTGTAGATCTGAAGATTGAAAATATTCTTGCCAAGAAACATTGCTGATTTCTTTTTTATTTTTTTCTTCTTTTTGTGTTGCAGAAAATGGTACTGGTGCCTCTGGTTTGGAATATTCAGGAATAAAATGGCAAGCAGATAAATTGCAAATTACAGCAGATAGAAAAATTAGAATGGTTAGGTTTTTTATTTTCATATTTCTGTATTTGGGACTGGATTTAATTTGTTTTTCTTAAACATTTTTTGCACAGAAACGAAAAATAAGGGTACAAAAAATGTTGCTACAAAAGTTGCTACGAACATTCCTCCTAGCACGCCAATTCCAATTGCTTTTTGACTAGCAGAGCCAGCACCGCTTGCTGTGGCTAAAGGAGACACACCGAGTATAAATGCCATGGAAGTCATTATTATGGGGCGAAAACGTTGCTTGGTGGCAATTAAAGTTGCCTCCACAATTTCGTGGCCTTGATCGCAAAGATGGCGGGCAAACTCAATAATTAAAATCGCATTTCTAGCGGAAAGCCCAATAGTGGTGAGCAATCCAACTTGAAAATAAACATCGTTGCTCATATGAAAAATTGTGGAAATTAAGATTGCTCCAAAAATTCCAAAAGGCACAGTCAGAATAACTGCAAAAGGAATTGACCAACTTTCATAAAGTGCGGCAAGAGCAAGGAAAACGACAATTAGCGAGATTAGGTAAAGGGCTAAGGTTTGTGATCCGGAAGATTTTTCTTCATAGGAAATTCCTGACCAAGAATAATCTATTCCTGCTGGAAGTTTGCTGACCATTTCTTCCATTTCTGCCATGGCAGCGCCAGAGCTTTCACCACTTACAGGAGCTCCTTGAATATTAATTGATGAAACACCATTAAATCTTTCTAGTTTTGGCGATCCAAAAACCCAATTAGTGGAAATGAAACTAGAGAATGCGACCATTTCTCCATCTTGGTTTTTTACATACCATTTTCCTAAATCTTCAGGATTCATACGATATTCTGCTTCTCCTTGCACATAGACTTTTTTAATTCTGCCATTATCCAAAAAGTCATTAACGTAAAATCCGCCCCAAGCAGTTTGTAAGGTTTGGTTAATTTGGCTGATTGGAATTCCCATTGAAATAGCTTTTAAATAATCGATATCAATATGAAGCTGAGCAACATCACTAAGTCCATTTGGGCGAACGCCAATTAAAAGAGGGTTTTTGCTTGCCATTCCAAGTAGTTGATTTCTAGCTCCCATTAAAGCTTCATGACCAATATTTTCGCGATCTAGAAGTTGTAAATCGAATCCTGAAGCGTTTCCTAATTCTCTGATTGGCGGTGGAAAGAATGTGAAAACAAAGGCATCTTTAATTTTAGAAAGAGCGCCCATTGCCCTTCCGGAAATTGCCATAACTGATTGATCTGAATTTTTTCGCTGATCCCAATCCTTAAGTCCAATAAATCCAAAGCCAGAATTTTGAGAGCGACCAGAGAAGCTGAAACCAGCAACCGTGAAAAGATGATCAATATTGTCTTTTTCTGCGGTTAAAAAATAATCCTCAACTTTTTCTAGAGCTTCTGAAGTTCTCTCTAAACTTGAGCCGCTTGGAGTATTAACCATTAAATACATCATTCCTTGATCTTCAACCGGAAGAAATGAAGTTGGTAGGCGCTCAAATAAAAATATTAAGCCGCCAATCATTAATATGTAGATCAAGAAAAATCTAAATTTCTTGCCGATAATTTTTCCAGCCGAATTGGTGTAGAAATTACGAATTTTATTTAAAAATTTGTTGAAAAGATTAATTAACTTGTTCTTGGATAATTTATGTTCTTTTCTGGCTGGTTTTAAAATTGTTGCGCAAAGAGAAGGTGAAAGAATCATTGCCACTAGAACCGAAAGTGTCATTGCTGAAATAATTGTGATTGAAAATTGGCGATAAATTGCTCCTGCTGCGCCTCCAAAAAATGCCATTGGAATAAATACAGCGCATAGAACCAAAGTGATTCCAATTAATGCACTACTAATTTGTTTCATTGATTTTTTAGTTGCATCGACTGGGCTTAATCCTTCTTCTTCCATAATTCTTTCAACATTTTCAACCACCACAATTGCATCGTCGACCAAAAGACCAATTGCCAAAACAACAGCGAACATAGTCAATGTGTTAATGGTGTATCCAAAAGTGAAAAGAATTGCAAAGGTTCCAAGTAAAACAACAGGAACGGCGATTGTAGGAATTAAAGTGGCGCGAAAATTTTGTAAGAAAAGTAGCATTACTAAAAACACTAGAAATATCGCTTCAATCAAAGTTTTAAATACGCTTTTTATGGAAAGTTTAATAAAAGGAGTTGAATCAAGAGGGTAAATAATTTGCACGCCGGCAGGTAGGGTTTTTTTTAGTTCAGCCATTTTAGATTTAACTGCATCTGCAGTTTCAAGAGCATTAGCTCCGCTAGCTAGAATGACTGCCATTCCTGAGGCAGGATGTCTTTTGTATCTTGACTTAGTGCTGTAGCTTTGAGCGCCAAGTTCAACTCTAGCAACATTTTTTAAAAGAACATTTCCACCAGAAGAATCAGCTCTTAGAATGATGTTTTCAAAATCTTCTGCGGTTTGTAATCTTGATTGGGAGGTGATGGTGGCGTTAATTTGTTGATTTTTAATTGCGGGAAGACCGCCAATTTGTCCAGCTGCAACATCGGCATTTTGTACTCTAATGGCTTCAACCACATCGGAATTGGTGATTTTGTAGCCGAATAGTTTTTCAGGATTAAGCCAAATTCGCATTGCTTTTGGGGTTCCAAAAACCGAAACATTTCCAACGCCATTAATGCGAGAAATGCTATCTTTAATATTAGAAAGCAATAAATCTCCAAGATCAATTTCTGAAACTGAATCATCTTCACTGTAAAGACCAATCACTAATAAAAAATTATTATTAGCCTTACTAACTTGAATTCCTTGCTGCTGAACTTCTGGCGGCAAAAGTGGTAATGCTGCTTGTAATTTATTTTGCACCTGAACTTGGGCAATATCTGGATCGGTTTCTGGTTCGAAAGTGATAGTTATTGAAACATTTCCATCGGAATCGCTACTGGAACTAAAATAGCGCAAATTATCAATTCCAGTAAGGCTTTGTTCAATTATTTGTGTAACACTATTTTCTAGAGTTTGAGCTGATGCTCCTGTAAGTGAGGTGCTTATTGAAACTGATGGTGGTGCAATATTTGGATATTGCTCGATGGGCATTTTTAAAATCGATAAAGCGCCAGCAAGCATCGCAATAATGGCTAAAACCCAAGAGAAAATAGGACGATCAATAAAAAAACTAGACATTATTTTTTATCCTCGTTTTTTTGAATTGGCTTTGAAGAATTTTCTTCTTTAGGCATTTCTTCTTTAGGCATTTCTTCTTTAGGCATTTCTTCTTTAGGCATTTCTTCTTTAGGCATTTCTTCTTTAGGCATTTCTTCTTTAGGCATTTCTTCTTTAGGAATTTCTTGCTTAATAAAGGTTGGATTTACTTTGGCGCCATCAGCGATTTTTTGAAAACCCTCAAAGACAATATTTTCTCCGTCTTTTAGACCGCTTTGAACTATCCAAAAATCTTGATAAGTTTGGGTGGCTTTGATGTTGCGTGGTTTAACAATATTTTCTTCATTAATAATCCAAACAATTAAATCACCGCTTGGCCCTCGGTTAGTTGCTCTTTGAGGAACTATGACGGCGGAAAATGGCTTGGGGTGAAGTCTGGCTCCAACAAACATTCCCGGAATTAATCTATGTTCTTGATTAGCAAAAATTGCCCTTAAAAAAACCGCATCTGTCTCAGGGTTGGCAAATATTTCTGAGAATTGTAATATTCCTTCTCCTTTAAAATCAGACCCTTCAGAAGTTAAACTGACTGGAATATCTTTAATATTTCCAAGTGCAATTGCTTCTCTACTAGGAATTTGCATGTCAACTCGAATTGGTTCGAGCTGCGTTATTGTGGCTAAAATATCTGATTGATTTCCTGTAACTAAAGCTCCTTCAACAACATGTGATTTGCCAATGTAGCCAGAAATTGGCGCTAGAACTTGGGTGTATTCAAGTTCTCTTTGGGCAAGACTAAAATCCGATTTAGCTGACTGAAACTCGGACTCAATATTATCGAGATCTTGTTTACTTACCCCGTTTATTTTGGCTAATTCTTTGTAGCGTTTTTGTTTGGCGGTTAATGTTTCTAAATTTCTTTTGGCGCTTTGATAGGAAGCTTGATAGATCGTAGGATCGATATCGTAGAGCGGTTGATCTTTTTCAACAAAGCTACCTTCAATAAACTTTACCTGTCTAATAATTCCTTCTGCTTGAGGGCGAATATGGGCTTCAATATTGCTACTTATTCTTCCTGGTAAATCGACAAATAGATCTATTTTTTGCTCGTAAATTTTAAATGCGCTAACTGCAATTGCTGGTTTTGGGGCAGTTTGCGAGTTTGTGTTGTGATTATTATTTTCAATAGCCTGATTGGGTTTGATCCACAAAAAATAAAGAATTGCGGTTAAAAAAACCGTGACTAGGAAAGTTAAAAAGAAAGTCGCAAATAATGTTTTAAAATGTGGTTTAAAATTGTTCATTTGTTTAAAATTTAGTTTTTAAAAATATCTTGAACTCGTTTTTTGTGCTGGTAATGGTTTTTAACCAATATTGTTCCACTAAAATTAATTTTAGTGGATAGCAGTAGTTTGCAACTGCAATTTTGGTTTGTTAAAAATCAAATAAATTAGCATTTTAGGCGATCATTTTGTTACTACATTTAACAAAAAATTTCAATATCAGTAAATTTTCTTAAAGTTTCAAGATTTCCAAAATCATCAGTTTCACCTTCTTTTTTATTAAAAATAATTTTAGAGATTTTAATTTTATTAGATTCTAAAGCCTTAATTGCAGTTAATGTGTGGCTAATAGTTCCAAGGTAGTTTCCCGTTACCAAAATCGCTGGAATTTTTAATTCAGCAATTAAATCGGCAAAAGTTTTCTGATTATTAATTGGCGTCATGACGCCACCAGCACCCTCAATAAATAGGTATTCGTCGTTTTCTTTAGCTTCCAAAATGCTATTTTTGCAGAATTCTACCAGCTCTTCAAAGTTGATATTCTTATTTTCTAAACCAGCAGCAATATTTGGAGAAATGGCAGCTTTAAATCTGTAAGGAGAAATTTTATTAATATTATCAGGAGTAAAATCTTGGCCTAGAACTTGCAGAATTTTAGCAGAATCGCTAGTAGAATCTCCCTTCTCAAAGCCACTAATTACGGGTTTTAAGGCTGAAACTTTATTTCCTTCTTTAATTAGTTTTTGGCAAATCTTGCTTAGAATAAATGTTTTACCAATATCGGTTCCGGTTCCGGTTACAAAAAATATTTTCCCTAAATGATTAATTTGACTCATTAGAATTTACTAAAGGAACTGTAGATTGGCCCAAATACTGAAATAGTAATCCATGCCATCATTCCGCCCATTACTAATGTGAGTGCTGGTTGAATCATTCCCACCATTTTATCGACTGAATCGTTAATTTCTTGGTCGTAGAAAAAACGCACATTGTCTAGAGATGCTTCCATATTTCCACTCATCTCGCCAATTTTAAACATTCGAACTACTAGGCTTGGAAAATATCCAGTCGCTTCAATTGCTACTGCCAGCTGCTTTCCATTAGAAATATCTTCTTTAGCAACATCGATACTTTTTTTAATGGCGCGATTACTAATAACTGTTTTGGCAGATTCTAAGCATTCCAAAACTCCCAAACCACTTTTAAAGGTCATGGAAAAGAAGTAGCAAAATCTCGATGCATCTATTTTGGTAATGATACTGCCAAAGATTGGAATGCGTAGTTTGAATTTATCAACATAAAGACCGGTTTTTGGAATTTTGCTTAAGAATTTAAATAGCACAATAACAGATATGATGGTGAGTAATATGTAAAATCCATTGTATTTAACAAAGTCGGAAAAACCGATTAAAGCTCTGGTTGAAAGTGGTAGTGCAATATTCTGAGATGTTAAAAACTGAGTTACTTTAGGAACAACGATGGTGGTCATAATTCCTAGAACCACGAACATGACGCCCAAACTAAAAAGAGGGTATCTGGTTGCTTTGGTGGTTTTACGTTTCATTTCTGAATTCCATTTCAAATGACCAATAATACTGTGGAAAGAATTGTGCAAATTACCGGTTCTTTCGCCAGTTCCAATTAAGCCAATAAAAACATCTGGGAAAATTTCTGGGTGCTTAGCAAAAGATTCCGAAAGTAATGATCCATTTTTTAAGGATTCATAAATTTCCTGCATGAGGTTTCTAATCTTGGGAGAATCTGCGGAATCTTTAATGTCTTCGATGGAATCTAGAATGGAAACCCCGGATCTGTCGAGCTGCTCAAGGTGGGAAAAGATGGTAATTAATTGTTTGGAATCTAGTTTTCCGCCGCCAAAAATACTTGGTCTTTCAACTGAATGAGAAACTAAATAGAGGCCAGAGCTTTTAAGTTGAACTTCTAGACCGCCTTGATTCTCTGCAGCAATAGTCCCTTTAACGTAGGAGCCAGCATCGTTAATTGCTTTGTATTTGTATCTTTTCATCTTAGTAATTGAATTTTTTGAGTTTTTTGAGAGTAATTTCTCTTTTTAACTTAGATAGATGATCAACAAAATTTATGCCATTTAAATGATCTATTTCATGCTGAACGCAAGTTGCCAGAAGTTCGTCTGCTTCCAAAATTTGTTCTTGTCCATCAATATCAAAATATTTTACTTTCACCGATTTAGGGCGAGAAACATCGGCCCTAACTTCAGGAAAAGACAAGCAACCCTCGTGGTAAGTCGATTTTTCTTTTGAAGCAGTAATAATTTCTGGGTTAATTAGACATATTGGATTTTTATTACTAATGTGATCGTGATGATGCCCGTGATTGTGATCGTGATGGCCATCGCAATCGTCTATTGTGTATTTAGTGTCCATCACTACAACTCTTTTTAAAACCCCAACTTGAACTGCGGCAAGACCAACTCCTCTATCGGCGTACATGGTTTCGAGCATGTCATCTGTTAATTTTTTTAAATCATCATCAAATTTTTCAACTGGTGTTGATGTTTCTTTAAGAAGGTGATCTGGGAAGATTAGGATTGGTAGAATAGACATTGATTTATTTGATTAATTTGTTGCAAATAATTGCTAAAGATGCGGGATAAATTACATGTTCTTGTTTTAAAATTCTAGCCGCTAATTCTGCGGTTGTATCGCCTTTTAAAACTTTTACTTCTGTCTGCATGATGATTTCGCCTTCATCCATTTGCTCACTTACAAAATGAGTGGTACAACCAGATTTTTCAGCTCCAGCTTTGAGAGCGTCGGCAACTGCATTAGCGCCTTTAAAATTTGGCAAAAAAGATGGGTGAATATTAATCATTCTACCTTGATATTTTTGCACAAACCAAGCAGAAACCAAGCGCATGAAACCAGCTAAACAGACAATTTGACATTCGTTTTCGTCAATTATTTTTGCAATTTTTCTATCAAAACTTTCTCGATCAGAAAAATCTTTGTGATTAACAATTGCGATTTTTATGCCGTTTTGTTTGGCAAATTCTAGTCCGGCAGCATTTTCTTTGTTGGAAATTACTAGCGAAATTTGGGCAGGATATCCAGCATTTTTTGCAGAATTTACTAGGACTTGCATATTTGAACCTCTGCCAGAAATTAGAATGGCGGTTTTGATTTTTTGCATTGTTATTTTTGGGAAAATTAACAGTATTAAGGCTTCTAAAAAAAGGCCATCTTAACAAAGAAAATCTAAAAATGTCTAATCTATTTGTAACAAATAAATACCAACCGTTAGCTGATGCGCTTCGTCCGGAATCTTTTGAAGATGTGGTCGGTCAGGATCATTTATTTGGAAATGATGGTATTTTGAGCAGAATTTCTAAATCAGATAAAATCCCATCATTAATTTTGTGGGGATCGGCGGGTTGTGGAAAAACTACAATTGCTAAAATAATTTCTAAAAATAGTAAATTACCCAGCGAAATAATTTCTGCCACCAACAGCGGAGTTGCCGATTTGCGCAAAGTTTTTGAATTGGCAAAAAAACGCAAAGAAGATGATTTGGCAACAATTCTAATTGTTGATGAAATTCATCGCTTTAACCGTTCGCAGCAAGATTTATTTTTACCATTAATTGAAGATGGAACAATCATTTTGGTTGCTGCTACAACTGAAAATCCTTCCTTCGAGCTTAATTCTGCTTTGCTTTCTAGATGTCGAATTGTTGAATTTAAAACTCTAGGCAAAGACGCGATGGAAGATTTAATTTTGAGGGCAGAAAAATTTTTAGATAAAAAGCTAGAAATCAACGATGAAGCAAGAGATCTTTTAACTACGATGGCGGCAGGTGACGGCAGATATTTTCTAAATATGTGTGAAGAATTATTTGTTTTTACGCGGAACGATCCGCGCCCCGCGTTGCAGGGAACCCCGCCGCACATCATTGACAAAGAATCTTTGTTGAAATTAGTTGCAAGGCGCAGTGCGGTTTATGATAAAAATCGCGATGGTCACTACAATTTAATTAGCGCTTTTCACAAATCTATGCGCGGATCTGACGCTAACGCTGCACTTTATTATTTGGCCAGAATGATGAGCTCTGGCGAAAACCCGCATTATTTACTACGCAGAATTGTTAGATTTGCTTCCGAAGATATTGGCATGGCCGACCCGAACGCTTTGGTTCAAGCTCTGGCCGCCAAAGATTCTTACGATTTTTTAGGGTCTCCAGAAGGAGATTACGCCATTGCTAATGCCGCAATCTACTGCGCAACCGCTCCAAAATCGAACTCTTGCTACATGGCCTACAAAGCTGCTATTTTGGACGCAAAAGAATTTAATTCGCTAATGCCGCCCAAACATATTTTGAATTCTCCGACTAAAATGATGAAAGATTTAGATTTTGGCAAAGACTACATCTACGATCACGACACTAAAAATGCCTTTTCTGGGCAAGAATATTTTCCGGGTGAAATGCTCAAAAATCGTCAGCGACCAGAATATTACCAACCACAAAATCGTGGTTTTGAAAGAGACATTATTAAGAGATTAGATTACTGGACAAAGTTGAAGAACGATAAAAATTAAAATTTCTAAGGAATTTAAGGAATATTTAAAAAAATAAATTCTCACATCTTTGCTACGCGTAGCAAAGATGTGAGAATTTATTAAAATTTAACTAATGAATATGGAAGAATTGAAATCAGTTTTAAAAAAAACCTATCAAAAATCTGTTGTCGACGAAAGATTGGCGCTGGCAATTCATCAAAGACTTGGTGTTGCTTTGTCGGTTGCTCGGGTTTTAGCAGAAAAGAATTTTGGAGACGAGGGCGAGGAATTTAATTTCGACGAAGTCCATAATTTTTTGAATCCCACCATTAAAACTTCGCTTCCAAATCCATTTGATTTGCTAGACATGGACAAGGCGGTGGACAAAATTATTGATGCCATTAAAGCTGGTAAAAAAATTACTGTTTTTGGAGATTACGATGTTGATGGCGCTACTTCTTCGGCCCTACTTAAGCGTTTTTTTGCATCGATTGGAGTGGAAATTGGCATTTACATTCCCGATCGAGTTTTGGAAGGATATGGGCCAAATACGCAGGCGCTGCTTAATTTAAAAAAACAAGGAAC
>JBLHNE010000036.1:0-10580 GCA_047619265.1 Rickettsiales bacterium
GATTTTAATGTTGGTTCCGGAAAATCTGGCAACGAAGTTTTTGTAATGCTGGCGGCAGAGCAGGGTGGTTGGGGTAATGATTGCAGTTTGATATTTAGTGCTAACGCACTCTTTATTTTTAAGAACGGAACATTCGTTCCGCCCCGCATTGCGGGGATCCCTAGTGCTAACGCACTCTTTTTCTTGAAGAACGGAACATTCGTTCCGCCCCGCATTGCGGGGATCCCCGGTTTCCTCGGAATGTATTGAGTTTTGGGTATTGGATGATTCTTCTTTTTTAAGATTGGAGCCTTTATTTTCTATTTCAATTTCTTTGGGTTGGGTTGGGTTGGAAATGTTGATTATTTCTTTATTTACATATTCGTTGGCAGCCACGATGAATGCGGCTCTGATGGCGACTTCGGTTTTGCCAAAGCCAACATCGCCGCAAACTAGGCGGTCCATGGGCGAGCCTTTTTGTAAATCTTCCTCAACTTCGCTAATGGCTCTAATTTGATCTTCGGTTTCTTCAAAACCAAAAGTGGCTTTGAATTCTTCATATTCCATTTGCCCTGGAATTAGAATTGGGGCTTTTCTAATTTGTCGTTCAGCGGCGATTTTAATTAAGGTTTCAGCGGCGATTTTAATTTTTTTGCGAACTTTTTCACGGCGATTTTCCCAATTATTTTTTCCTAATTTATCAAGAATAATTAATGAATTGTCGCTGCCGTATCTACTGATTAAATTAATGTCTTCTACCGGAACAAACAAAACGTCGCTGCCAAAATAGAGAATTTTTAGGAAATCATTTTTAATTGTCTTGGGTTTGGTATTTAATTTTTTTAGAAGAAAATCGTCGCTCCTAGAAGAATTTGAAGTGCTAGATGTTCCTGTTTCAATATTGTGAAGTCCATCAAATTTTCCAATTCCATGGTATCTGTGCACAATCAATTCGCCAACTTGCAGAGTTAATCCTTCAGCGATCATTTTTTCGAAAGATTGCCTAGAATTAGATCTGCGAACTTTTTCGCCAAGCAAGGCAGATTCGCCAATAACCATTAAATCGCTACAGTAAAAACCGTTGCCAATTGGTAAAATTCCTAGACCGATTTGGTTTTTGGAAAGTTTGGAAATTTCCTGCGCCTTGGTAATTGATTTATTGTTAATTTGATGTTCGACAAGAATTTTTCTAAGACGCTCTTTAGATCCTTCAGAAGAACAAAATAGAACGATTTTATGAAACCCCCTATTTAGGGGGATAGCGGTTTCACGAGATTTATCGAGTGTATTATTCCCTAATTCGGCTTCTAGGAAATTTTTAAATAGATCAAAAACATTGGTTTTGTTGGCACGAGAGGCAAGTGCAAAATCTGGAATTGGTTTAAAATTAAGATCTATTTGCCTGTCTTTCTGGGAAGGTTTTGATTCAGAAAATATGATTACTACGTTTTTCTCTAGCTCTTTTTCAAACTTTGCATCATTCAAATACAGGCTTGAAGGTTCAATAGGATTGTAGATTGCACCAGATTTTTTGCTTTCGCGAAGTCCGTCAACTCGCGCCATGTAATATTCATTAATGGTTTTCAAATGTTCATTTTTCGCCTCAGCAAGCGAGGAAGAAAATGAAATTTGCGGATTTTCTAAATATTCAAAAATACTACTTAAAGGCTGTTCGTAGAATAGAGGCATGAAATGCTCGATGCCATCGCAATGACGTCCTTCCGAAGCACTGTTGTAAAGCATGTCTTCGGACGGAGATCCAAAAATGGTGCGGTAATTTTTCTTAAAATTGTTAATAGCCTTTTCGTTCAAATTAATTTCTGCCATGGGCAAAAGACTAACTTGATTAACTTTATTTAAAGTGAGCTGAGTTGCAGGGTCAAAAACTCGGATGGCCTCAATGGTGTCGCCAAAAAAATCCAACCTGTAACCAATTAGATCATCAGCGATTTGGTTGCTGGCGGTAATAATGTCGACAATATTGCCGCGAATGGCAAATTCAGATATTCCGCTAGCAATTCCAGTTCTGCTAAAGCCATTGTCAATTAACGATCTGGCTAAAAGATCGATTGAAACTTCATCTCCTACTTCGATTTTAAAACCCAAATTTTTGATCAATTCCGCTGGAACGGTTTTTTGCAAAGCCGCTTTAATGGTGGAAATTACTAAAGTTTTTTTATTGGCTGACGATGGGGGTGCATTTTTAATTAGCTTGTGAAGGCAGTTAATTCTGGAAGCAACAACGTTGATTTTTGGAGAAACGCGATCGTAGGGCAGGCAGTCCCAACTAGGAAAATTTAATATTTCTAGCTCGCCTTCACTAACGTTGTGACTGGCAAAAAATTCGATTTGTTTTTGTAAAATTGTCGCTTCACGATCATTTTTAGCAATGTGCAGAAAATGTGTTTTTGGAGAATTGTGGATCAATCTTTTTAAAAGAAATCCGATGGAATCGTTGTTGGTTGAAGTAATTTGAGTACTTCTAGAAATGCTTTGCAGCTGAATTTTGTAGTCCATTATTGGCTTAGTTTATTTTAAGAGAAAGACTCCTACATAATCTGGTGACTTGAAGGGCTTTTAAGGTGCGCCATTTTCAATAATAAATGCTATTTGACAATCAAGTTTTTCTTTTGGGTTTTTACTTAAAATATTAACTCGCCGCTACTAGTAGCGGCGAGCTAATATTTCTTAATTTTATCAGAATATGTCTCAATAAATTTTCAATTCGGCCGCTTCAGTAAAATTGACATTTCCGCTACAATTAACAGGAATAGAAGTTATTAACTCAATAATTCTAAGGCTTCTATTAAATTTAGCATGTTAGTTTTAAGTTAATTAAAGGTTTATTTATCTATCCAATTCACGAGATAAAATGTTGCTAATAAATATTGAAAAATTATTCATTTCGTCGGCGAATTTATTAATTTTATTGCTGTAGACATTGTAGAAAAAAACGGCGGGAATAGCGGCGAAAAGGCCAATTGCGGTGGCTAGAAGTGCTTCAGCAATTCCAGGAGCAACAACTGCAAGGCTGGTATTTTTGCTAATGGCAATTCCTTGGAAAGAATTCATTATTCCCCAAACAGTTCCAAAAAGACCAACGAAAGGCGCTACAGAGCCAATAATGGCCAAAATGTGCATGTTGTCTTCCAGTTTTTCAATCGATTTATTGCAAGCAACTTGCATTGAATTTTGGATTCTTTCTTTGAGAGAATCTTTTTTATCCGAGGTTTGATCTTGAACAATCGTTTTGACATTGCCAATTTTCCATTCTTTAACTGCCGCAATAAAAACTTTAGCAAAAGGGTGATTGTCATTTTTTTTGGCGATTACGAAAATATCGTCCAGCATTTTACCAGAATGAAATAAAGCTTCGAATTTATTGGTTTTGGCACGAACCACGTAGAATTTAAATATTTTGTCGAAGACAATTGTCCAAGACCACATTGAGGCTAGAGCCAGTAAAATCATTACCAATTGAACGACTAAATCTGCTTGTTGTAATAGATCTAGAATCGAAACTCCGTGATTTGCTGTAGGATTCATATTTTTTAAAAATTTGGAAGTGGAGGAAGTGATGGAGATTTATTTCTGCCTGTACTTGGATTAGAAATTTTTTCCGAATTATTTATCGTAGCATTGATTTTAGCACTAGCCTTTTGTGTCTTTAATTCGAAATTAGCTTTGTACAATGCGGTCTGGGCGCAGGCTTGTTTTGAATTGTCCCAACATCTTGATTCGCCGCATTTGCAGCCAAAAGTAAGTACCTCAGTGCAAATTGATTTCACCGCAATTTTGCTGGAACAACCATCAGCGCAGCCGTTAGGAAATTGATGCCAAATGCCATTTTGATTCTGACAGGCTTGTTTTTCAAGAGCTCTTAGATCAAATTTAGGATTATTTGCGACAGGATTTTGCATCACAGGATTTTTTGAATCAGGAGCCGTAGGAACAATGGTTAATTGCGATTTGTCATCGAGCTCTATTTGTGGAATAGCTTTTGAAATTGAAGTTATGTAATTAGAAGGAACTACTCTCTTAGGAGCCTTTTTTTTATCATTTTTCTCGCTAGGATCTGTAGCGATATTGTGTATTAAAGGGTCGAAAATTGGAGGTTCTGGCGACAAACCCATTGCAATTCTTCTGGCTTTTAAATCTATTAATTCAGCTTTTCTTGCTTCCCTTAATGGCTCAGTTTCTTTAAACCAAAGTGCTTGAGCTGCTTTTTCCGAAACGCATTTATCGCCATTCCAGCATTTATTTACTCCGCAATCGCAAGCAAAAATTCTTGTTCTAGCGCACGCAGAATATTCAAATTTATTGTCACATTTGTCGGCGCAATCATTATTGAAAATACGCCACAAACCTTTGTCTTGTCTGCATATTTCTTTATTGTCAACATAGGCTTTTCGAGCGCTAGCATCTTTAATATTGGCGCCGTAAAAAACACCAATACTTAAAAATAAAAATGTCAAAAACAGAAATTGTCTCACCTATTTAAGTAAATTAGAAATTTCTTTAATAATGGCATCACCCATTTGAGTGGTAGAAATTGCTTTTTCACCATTTTTAGCAATGTCAGCAGTTCTAATGCCGCTGTCTAAAACATTCATTATTGCTTGATCAATAATATTCGCCTCAGTTTCATATCCGAAAGAATATCTGAACATCATGGAAAGGCTGGAAATTGTGGCAATTGGATTAGCAATATTTTTGCCAGCAATATCTGGAGCGGAACCATGAATTGGCTCATAAAGTGCGTATTGTCCACCATCACTTCTTTTTTCTCCAAGTGAAGCAGATGGAAGCATTCCAAGAGAACCGGTAAGCATTGAAGCTAGATCAGACAAAATATCGCCAAAAATATTTCCTGTAACCATGACATCAAATTGTTTTGGATTACGAGCTAATTGCATTGCAGCATTATCTACATACATATTTGAAAGTGCTACTTCAGGATATTCTTCGCCAATTTTTGCAACTTCCTCGCGCCACATTTCAGTTGATTCCAAAACATTTGCTTTATCAATTGAACAAAGTTTTTTGCCGCGTTTCATGGCTAGATCGAAAGCAACTTTAGCAATTCTGTGCACTTCTGGCGAAGTGTAAACCATAGTATTAAAACCACGTCTGGTGCCATCTTCCAAAGTTTCAACGCCTCTTGGTTCACCAAAATAAACGTCGCCAGTAAGTTCTCTAACGATCATGATGTCGAGACCCGAAACAATTTCTTCTTTTAAAGTTGAGCTGTCAGCAAGCGCAGGAAAAACAACTGCGGGGCGAAGATTAGCAAAAAGACCAAGCTCTTTTCTAATTCCTAAAAGTCCGCGTTCTGGGCGATGTGCATATTCCAAACTTTCCCATTTAAGTCCGCCAACTGCTCCAAGTAAAATGGCATCGCTTTTTTTAGCTTTTGCGAGTGTTTCAGCAGGGAAGGGTGTTCCGGTTTCATCAAAAGCAATTCCACCAAGTAAAGCTTCGTTGGTTATGAATTTTTTGTCAGAATTAGCAGAAAAAAATTCAAGAACCTTTTTGGCTTGAGCTACTACTTCTGGGCCAATTCCATCGCCAGGGATAAGTAAAATATTTTTTGTAGTCATGATTAATGTTTAGTTTCTAGATTGATTTATGAAAATTAATTTCCGCAAAAAGAATGCGTCGTTTTTCATAAATTAAGATTTAAATTTAAAGTTAGTTTTAAGCTCGTTAATAATAATTTGTTCTAATTCATTTTTTTTGTCATTAAGCCATTTTTTAGAAATATCGTCAAAGGCAAAATAATCAGCGCCAGAAACAGGCGAAGAAAACCAAATTTTTTGACTGGCAGAATGTTTATTAATTACATAAATTTTTTGATTAGAAAATATTTCAATATTCAATATTCCATCAGAATATTCCACGTCAAAAAGAGAATTATCATCGTTATTTTCAATGAAATCAGCAAGACGAATTAGCTCCGCTTCAGATAATTTTAAAAAATCGTTTTCGGTCATAATTTTTATTTATTAAATTTTTTTCAAATTACAAATCGCTATTTATCCTCTAAAATTTCGGTGCTCGTATTAGCTCTCGGTGCCGGTCGTAATTTACAACTGCGACCTTTGTTTACTAAAATTAGTAACGAAGTAGTCACTTAAAGTGCCAATTTATTTAATTTTTAACAAACATTAAGGTCGCATTTGCAAACTACGAAAGGCGCTGAGGATGTCTAAACAAAATAATCTATCACCAAAATTTTAGAGAGACATTGTCGGTTACAAATCGTGAAATTTGCGAATGTCATTAATTAAACATTCGTAATGTTTGGGAGTTGATATTTTTTGCAAAATCCAATCGTAAATAAAAACATCGTCTTCCAAAACCAACTTTGAATAAAGTTCTAAATCTTCATCTTCAAAATCATTAATTTTTTGAGTTGCAAAAACCCCGAGCAAAATATCAGTTTCTTTACATCCGCGATGAAGCGAGCGATAGAGCGCAGTTCTAATTAAAAGTTCTTTATTCATTTTTAAAATATGGTTAATACCCAGTTTTTGAGGATTCCAAATGCTTCAACCCCAAGTAAAAGTGCAATAATTGTAATTACTATTCCCAAACAGCCTAGCAGTAAACCGATCAGAATCATTACTCCATCGCGCCTTAAAACTCCAAAAGAAGCAATTAAAACCCCCATTCCAGGAATAAAATTAGAAAGTGGCACAGGAATTAGAACAGACAATGAAAACATAAAACAGAAAAATCCAATAATTTGATGAAACCAATCAGAACTAAAGATCAGTAATCTTGGCCTCACAATTGTTTCAGCTTTTCGAATGTAGGGTGCTGATTTTTCTATCATTGTTGCCAAAATATGTCTTTTAATCGAAAGATTAGAAAGTTTCTTCGGAAGCTTTGGCGAATGAAATCCAATCATCATTTGGAACGAAAAGATCATCATTGGAATCGAAACTAAACTTGGAAATGGAGGTGGTAGAGGAATTAATATTGGTAGAGAAAAAATGGTCATGATCAACCCAAACCCACCAGCATCCATTGCAGTGATTAAGTCTTTAATGGAAATTTTGTCGGCAAATGTTTTACTGACAACATCTTCTAATATTTGGGTGGTTTCAACCTTTTTTTCTTTTATTTCCTTAATCACTTAAGATTTATCCTTTTATTTTTTCCCTTTTTTATTAACTATTTTTTTAGATTCTTGATCTTTTTCATCTTTAATATTTTTGCGGAAATTTTTAATTCCCTTACCAATATCTCCCATAACTCCAGAAATTCTTCCAGAACCAAATAGAAGCAGGGCAATAACTAAGACAATGAGTAATTGTGGAATGCTGAACATAAATTTAATAGTTACTAATTATTGATTACAAATCGAAAATTTTGGTAAGTTCGACGAATTCCCTCGAGCTTAAGCCGCTTTCTTCCAAAGAAACATTTTCGCCTTTGAGTTTTCTTTTTAAAACTTCAATTGCGGCGCCGGAAAATTCCTTGCCACTTTGGCGATATTTAACAAAGGCTTCATAGCAATGTGGAACCCACTTTTTGGTAATTTCCAGCATGATATTAGCATATTCGCGAATTTCATATTGAGCGTGAGAATCGGCTCGCAAAAACAAGAAATTCAACAAATTGTGAAGATCAATTTTCCAATACCACTGAGTGTAGCAATTAATTGGCAGGTTCATTCTAGCAAGTTCTCTGGCTAAACCGTCTTTTGATTCATCAACAATTTGCCCATTTTTATCTTGATTAATCATGTCTAAATAATGGTCGTAACATTGTTTGGCATCTTGTTTTAAAAGATCTAGAACCTTTTTTTGTTGATCCGCAGTAAGTTCTTTACTTTCGTCGCGACCTTGATGATTAATTTTTGATTGTGGCGCAAGAGCTGCTGCTTTTGGAATGTAGAATTCATCTTCCATAATTGAATAGCGCGCAGAATATTCGTTGACTGAAGCTGTTCTGTGACGAATCCATTGGCGAGCAATGAAAATTGGTAGTTTAATGTGGAATTTAATTTCACACATTTCAAATGGTGTGGTGTGGCGATGTGAAAGTAGATAATTGATTAAACCTTTATCGGCATTAACTTTTTTAGTTCCAGCGCCGTATGAAACCCGTGCCGCTTGCACAACTGAAGAATCATTTCCCATGTAGTCGACAACACGAACAAAGCCATGATCTAAAACTTCAAATGGCTCATACAAAACCTCTTCAAGGCTTTCCGATACGGGGCGAAGAGTGGTTGATTTTGAGGCGCGTAAGTTTTTAATTTCTTCTAATTGTTCTGGTTTAATGGTCATGACTAAGTTTTTAGTTTTTATTGATCTCTGATTCATTGCAAATTGATGTGCAATTTGTCATTTTTAAAATAGGAAGATAGATTGGAATTAACGATCAGCGATTCTATTAATCGACCTTAAAAAATCCAGTAAATTTAAATGTTTGAAGACTTAAAAAAACAAATTCAAAAAGCCCCGATCGACGCAGGGGTTTATCAATATTTAGACGATTCCGGTAAGGTTCTCTATGTTGGAAAAGCCAAAAATTTGCGCAATCGCCTCAAAAGCTATTTAGACGACAAAAGACACAATAGTCGCATTAGAAGAATGCTTTTTTTGGCGCGAAAAATTGATTTAACCATCACTAAAACTGAAAGCGAAGCTTTGCTTTTGGAATGTAATTTGATTAAAAAATTAATGCCGCGCTACAATATTTTGCTGCGCGACGATAAAACTTTCGCCAATATTTTGGTCGACACTTCTCATCCATTTCCTTCGATTTCTCGGCATCGAGGAAAAAAAACTATTGATGGTAAATCTGCTGGAAAATATTTTGGTCCTTTTGCTAGTTCGGCGGCAATTTACGAAACCATCGATTATTTGAAGAAAAGTTTTTTGCTTAGAAGCTGCTCAGACAACGAATTTAAATCTCGCCAAAAACCATGCATGGAATATCAAATAAAAAGATGCTCCGCACCTTGCGTTGGCTTATCTGATCAAAAAGAATATGGCGGATTAATCACGCAAGTTTTAGATTTTTTAAGCGGAAAGAAATCAACCTTGCAAGAAGATTTGGCCCGCAAAATGCAAGAATTTAGCCATGATTTAGAATTCGAAAAAGCCCGAATTCTACGTGATCGCATCAAAGCTTTAACTTTTATTCAAGCCAAACAAAATATTCATTTAAATAGTGAAGAAAATATTGATTTTGTGGCCTTTTCTAGAAAAGGAACTTTGGCCTGTGTAATTGTTTCATTCTTTCGGGGCGGCAATAATTATGGCTTCAAACCATATTTTCTAAATGTTGCCGACGACGATTCAGAAGGCGAAATTATGAAAGCATTTTTGGAACAATTCTACACCGAAAATGAAATTCCTGATTTAATCGTTTCTAATATTGATGTTCCTTTGGATTTGGTTTTGAGATTTCAAAATAAAGATGCTAAGGATCTTCCAGAAAATCTTAATAATGTAAAAATAGCTAATCCAAAACAGGGCGCCAAATTTAACCTTCTACAAGATTATTTAAAACTTTCCAATCAAGAATTGGAAAAGAAAATTAATAGCAGAATTAAAGATGGCGAAATGTTGGTTGAACTCAAAAACCTTTTTGATTTGCCAAAAATTCCCGAGCGAATTGAAATTTATGATAATTCCCATACCTCAGGTCAATTTGTAGTCGGGGCTTTTGTGGTGGCTGGAAAAGATGGTTTGATAAAAAATGCTTACCGCAAATTTACTATCAAAATGGAGGAGCTTTTCAAAAAAGACGACACCGCATTCATGCGCCAAGTTTTAAGCAGAAGATTTAAAAAATCCGATGAAAATTTAGTAAAAAATCCTTATCCAGATTTAATTATTATTGATGGCGGAAAAGGCCAATTAAGCGCTGCCAGTCAAGTTTTTAAAGAGCTCGGAGTCGATGTTAATTTTGTAGCAATGTCGAAAGGAAAAGACCGAAATGCTGGTGAAGAATGGTTTCATTTTATTCCTAAAAAACACCAAGAAAATTTGTCTAGTAAAGAACAAGATATTGATTCTGAAGAAAGCCAATCAATCTCCTCCCCGCCTTGCGGGGAACAAGATGTTTATTCTGAAGAACGGCGAACTATCGCCGCCCCGCCTTGCGGGGAACAAGATGTTTATTCTGAAGAACGGCGAACTATCGCCGCCCCGCCTTGCGGGGAACAAGATGTTTATTCTGAAGAACGGCGAACTATCGCCGCCCCGCCTTGCGGGGAACCCCAGTTCTCAGAAAAAAATAATGTGGTTAGTTTGACGTTGGATAAGAATTCACCATTAATGTATTATTTACAACGCCTGCGCGACGAGGCTCACCGTTTTGCTATTGGTTTTAATCGCGCCAAACGCGCTAAAGGAATTACTAAATCTGAGCTCGACGAAATCCCAAATGTTGGAAAATCTAGAAAATCTTTGCTTTTAAATCATTTTGGTTCGGTTGCGGCAATTAAAGAAGCTGGAATAGAAGATTTAATGCGCGTAAAGGGAATTAGTAAAAATGTTGCGGTACAAATTTCTGAGTTTTTTAGCTAAAATTACTACATTATCTGACAAGGAAATTCTGTATTCGATAAAGTTTTT
>JBLHNE010000037.1:0-10560 GCA_047619265.1 Rickettsiales bacterium
GGGTTAATTTTCAAAAACTTCAAAAAATTTAAAACTATCCCAATCATCGCCTTTAGCGCCAATTCAGATGAGATAAGTAAAAATATAGCTTCACAAAGTGGAATGAATGATTATTTGGAAAAGCCTTTTGACCAAGAAAAATTTTCAAATATTCTTTTAAAATTAACTTTTAACTAAAGACATTCATTGTAAAAAAAGTAAAGTGCAACATCATGCAGTTTTTATCTATTTTCTAAAATAGGGAAGGGGTTTGATTTAGTTCTGATTCTTTTTCTTTTTTAGAAGATTTATTGACAAAAGATTTTTTTTCTAAGCCTCCATCGCAAATGATTGCTTCAAAATTTCCATCCATAATTTCCACGCTAATTCTTTGATTATTTTTAGCCTTATTCTTGTGATCTATAATTTTGTTTTTAGATCTAACAACTGCGTATCCTCTAGATAAAACATTTTTATAATCATAGCTAACCAGCAAATTTCCTAAAGAAGAGATTTTATTTTGATTATTTTGTAGCAAATTTTTTGCGCTAATTTCTAAATTTTTTTGCAAGAATTCAATTTTATTTTGCAAATTATCATATCTAGCAGATGGCTTTTGAATGTGGCTAATTAACAGCTTTAAATCTTGCTGTTTACTTTCAAGCTGCCCATAAAAATTATTTTTAAGCTGAATCGATAATTGCAAAGAATTTTTCTCAAAAATTGCCAATTTATCTCTGGGGTGAATTAGTTTTGAAGATAGATTGCTGATATTTTTTTCTTTTTCCAAAAAGGAATTAGCTAAATATGTTCCTAATCTTTTGTTTAAATTAGCGCAAACATTTTGCAAATCTTTTAAAACTGGAACCGCCATTTCAGCGGCTGCACTTGGGGTTGGGGCTCTAACATCGGAAACATAGTCAATTAGAGTTGTATCGGTTTCGTGACCCACCGCAGAAATGACTGGAATTTCGGATCTAAAAACCGCTTTAACTAAATTTTCGTCATTAAAGGAAAGTAAATCTTCAATTGAGCCGCCACCTCTGGCCACAATAATAACATCAGGTCTGGTTTTTGATTGATTAAAATATTGCACCGCGCGGGTAATTTCCTCTGCAGAATTTTTTCCTTGAACTGCAACTGGGTAAAGCAATAGATGGCTTGGAAATCTGGCATTAATTCGATGAATAATATCTTCAATTACGGCGCCAGTAGGAGAGGTGATAACCCCGATTATTTTTGGTAGGAATGGTAATGGTTTTTTGTATTTCTGATCAAAATATCCTTCCCCTAATAACTTAATTCGACGCTTTTCAATTGCTTCTAAAATGGCGCCAATTCCAGCAATTTCTAGCTTCTCAATAATAATTTGATAATTCGATCTTCCCTCGTAAATTGTGATTTTCCCAGACGCCACAACCTCCATTCCGTCTTTCACTTCAAAAGGAATTGCACTAGCAGCTCCTTTAAAACAAACAGCATTTAAATTAGCATTTTCATCTTTTAAATTAAAATATAAATGACCGGAAGTTGCTTTTTTAAACCCAGAAATTTCACCTTTAATTCGCACATATCCAAATTTATCTTCGACAGTCATTTTTAATGATCTTGCCAGCTCAGATACTGTAAATTCAGGAATATTTCCTGCTTTGCTTAAAAAATTGCTACTATCCATAAACTAAATATTATTAAAAAACTATTTGCACAAATAATCCCTAAAGAGCATCAGAAAACAACCTAATTTTCTTAACTTTATGCACTTGATTATACCATTTCCCATCTTTAGATGGGAAATGGTATCGCTAAAATCTTTGATTTTAGTGCGATCAGCATAGCGAAAGCGTGATGATAAATTTACAGATCGCAACTCAGAACTAGTCACCTGCTACTTACTTATTTACAAATTAGTTTTTAACCCTTAATCTGCTGTCCTTTTAAAACTACAAATACTGGCTTAAAATGAAATCAATCAGAATCTTTATTAAATATTTACGGAAGTTTTTAGCTGGGTTTGTTTCAATAACCCCTTTCGTTAAAATTAATTCTAAGGAATATCCTTTTAATAGAGAAAACCGCACTATTAGCAACGATCTAGCCTCTGTGGGCGAAGATTTTGGAATTGCAATCAATAAAACTAACAAAAACAATGACAGAAAACAATAGAAGACCCGCCGCTAGGCAAACTCGCCCTAATAGCAACCAAAGGCAAACCAGAACTCCTCACAATATTTTGCCACCAGCCCATATTTTGGAAAACTACGAAGAAGCAGCTCCAGGTTCGGTTGATAAATTGCTCGACATGACCAAAAAAGAGCAAGATCACCGTCATTCTTGGCAAGATAAATTTTTAAGATTCCATAGCTTCAGCTACAAAACTGGCTTGCTTTTTGGATTTATATATAATGCCGGATTGTTATTCTTGGTTTATAATTTAATCAACCAAGGCAAAGAAGAATTAGCTTTAAAACTTTTTGCCATTAACGCTCTATTAATTGCTTTTGCAATTATAGCTACAGCGATTGAAAGAAAAATGACTACTAGAAAACCTCCTAGAAGACATAATCTTAATCAAAAAAACCACCCAAGTAAAGATCGTCGCCCACAAGAAAGAACAAACTCCAAATAGTCTATTTAAAAGAGCGCTACATATCTTAGCGCTCTTTTCCTCACAAAAATCCCCACTCTTATCATCAAAAACTATAACCGAAATTACTTGACTAATTTAGTAGGAAATGATTAATTGGCACCTTATTTATAAGGTTTTAACTCAATCAAGTTTCTGTTTTGAATCAATAATCATTTAATTTTTTAAATTATTTAATTTGTTCGCTCTCGGTGCCAGTAATAGTTTTTAACTGCGACTTTTGTTTGTTAAAAATTAAAAAAGTTGATATTTTAGGTGATTATTTTGTTACTAATTTTAACAAACAAAAGGTCAGGGTTGTAAACTAAAGACCAGCGCTAAGAACCTTCTCAGACACCAAAATTTTGTTGGGACAGCAATGATTAGTAACCAATAACCAATAACTAATAATTAATAATTAATAACTATCCCCCGTGCTTCTGACTAATAAAGCAAAATATGCAACCATTGCAGTGATAGACATTCTAGAAAATGATTCTGAAAAACCAGTCTCATTGTCTCTAATTTCTTCACGCCAGAAAATATCCCTGTCTTTTTTGGAGCAAATTTTTTCTTCCTTAAAAAAAGCCCAAATAGTCAAATCAGTTCGTGGAGCAAATGGTGGTTATGTTTTGGCCTTGGACCCGAAAAAAATTAATATTGCTGATATTATTCGGGCAGTTGACGAGCCAACAAGAATGACTAGATGTTCTGGAAAAGATGGATGTATTAATAAAAAAACACGTTGCAAAACTCATCATTTATGGCAAGGTTTGGAGAAAAATATCTACAATTATTTAAGCTCCGTACTAATTACTGATATTGGCAGGAATTCTCCCAAATCTTTATAATATAAACCATGAAAGAAAGAATCTTTTTTGACAACAACGCCACCACCAAAATTTCGGAAGAAGTTTTGCAGGCAATGATAAAAACCTATCAAGATCCTTTAAACCCTTCTTCAATTCATTATTTTGGAAGATGTGCGACTAGAGTTTCTAATAATGCTAGAGAGAATATAAAAAGCTTACTTGGTGCAGGGAATTATCAAGTAATTTTTACTTCAGGTGGAACAGAGTCAAATAATCTAGCTCTTTTTGGATTTAAAGAATACGAGGTAATTATATCGCAAATTGAGCATCCGGCGGTATATAATGTCGCGCTCAAAAAGAATGGTAAAATTATTAAGGTCAGTGAAGATGGAATTGTTGATATTGCGGATTTGGAAGAGAGAATAAAATCTCTAGAAACTAAAAATTTTATTGTCTCAGTAATGCTGGCAAATAATGAAACTGGAGCAATTCAGCCAATTAAAGAAATTGCCAAATTAACCCATCAATACGGCGGATTAATGCATAGCGACATTGTTCAGGCGGTTTCTAAAATAAATATTGATTTGGAAGATTTGAACATCGATATGGCATCAATTTCTTCTCATAAATTAAACGGACCACAAGGAGTTGGAGCTCTTTTGATTAGAAAATCTTTAGACATTAATCCAATTCTTTTTGGAGCACCACAAGAAGGCGGAAAGCGACCCGGAACTTTAAATGTTGCTGGAGCAGTTGGTCTTGGCGAGGCTTGCAGATTATCGGTCGGCAAGGTTGCTAAATATAAAGAATTAGAAAATTTAAGAAATTATCTGGAAACAGAAATTAAAAAAATTGCCAATGACGATGTGGTAATTTTTAGTAATTTGGTTGAAAGACTTCCAAACACTTGCTATTTAGCAACAAAGGGAATTGACAATCAGACTCAATTAATTGATTTTGATTTAAATGGAATTGCCGTAAGTATTGGCTCGGCTTGCTCTTCTGGAAGTTCAAAGCCATCAAGAATTTTAGCGGCGATGAATGTTTCTGACGATTTAGCAAAAAATACTATTCGAATTAGTTTGGGATTAGAAAATACTAAAACTCAAATCGATAAATTTATTAATATTTGGACAAACCTGTATAACAAAACTAGAAATTAAAAATGACGAATAACACAAAATTTCCAATTTATTTAGATTACCAATCAACAACTCCAATGGACCCAAGAGTCATTGACGCAGTAGTTAAAACCATGAAAGAAGATTATGGTAATCCACATTCAAGAACACATTCTTTTGGCTGGAAAGCTGAGGAATTGGTTGAAATTGCCCGCAAGCAAGTTGCCGATTTAATTTTCGCCAATGAAAAAGAAATTATCTTTACCTCAGGAGCTACAGAATCAAATAATATGGCCATCAAAGGTATTTATCGTTTTTATAAAGATACTGGCAAAAATCACATCATCACTACCACAACCGAACATAAATGCGTCATCAATGCTTGTCGTGAAGTTGAAGCAGAAGGCGCAAAAATAACTTTCTTGCCAGTTGGAAAAAATGGTTTGATTGATTTAAAAGAACTTGAAAATGCCATCACCGATAAAACTTGCTTGGTTTCAGTAATGGCGGTTAATAATGAAATTGGCGTTATTCAACCATTAAAAGAAATTGGCGCCCTTTGTCGCAAGAAAGGTGCATTTTTTCATACCGATGCAGCTCAAGCTTTTGGAAAAATTCCATTAAATGTTGATGAACTCAATATTGACTTAATGAGCATTTCTGGTCATAAAATTTATGGCCCTAAGGGAGTTGGCGCAATCTATGTTAGAAGAAAACCAAGAGTTCGTTTAAAACCATTAATTAGCGGTGGCGGTCAAGAAAGAGGATTCAGATCTGGAACTCTTGCTCCACCTTTAGTTGTTGGTCTGGGTCTTGCGGCTAAAATTGCTAAAGAAGAAATGCAAAAAGATGCAGCTCACGTTACAAAACTTAGTGACAAATTCTTTAATGAAATTGGAAGTATCGATGCAGTTTACTTAAATGGCGACAAAGAAAAACGCTATAACGGCAATATCAATTTCAGCTTTGCAGGAATCGAAGGTGAATCAATGATTATGGCGCTTAAAGATTTAGCGGTTTCAAGCGGATCTGCTTGCACTTCTTCATCGTTAGAGCCTTCATATGTCTTGCACGCAATTGGTGTGGAAGACGATTTGGCTCACACTTCAATTCGTTTTGGAATTGGTAGATTTACAACTGAAGAAGAAATTGATTACGCAATCAATCTCATTAAGGCAAAAATTGACAAACTGCGCGCACTTAGTCCAATTTGGGATATGATGCAAGAAGGGGTAGATTTGAAATCTATTAACTGGACAGGGCATTAAATAGTTACTGATTACTAGTTACTAAATTACTCAAATTATGCACCACATGATTAAGGATAATATTAAGGATAAGAGTTTTACCTTTGCGGTTAGGGTTGTAAAGGTTTGTAGGTTTTTGGTTGATAGGAAGAAAGGAAGAAGGAGTTTATTATTTCGAAGCAATTAATTCGAAGTGGAACTGCCGTTGGGGTCTTTAATTTGTGAAGCTATATATGCGGAAAGTAGGGCCTATTTTAAGCATAAACTTAAAATATCTCGTAAGGAAATCAGCGAATCTATTTATTGGTTGGAATTACTAAAAGAAATAGACTATCTAACCAATAAACAATTCGAAGATTTAAATAAAGATGCGGTAGAAATAATTAAAATGCTAACAGCAATAATAAAATCTACCAAATCAACTAGTTAGCTAATGTTAATTGGCAACTAGTAATTAGTAACTAATAACTGGTAATTAAAAACTATGGCTTATTCAAAAGAATTAATAGATCACTATGAAAATCCTCGCAATGTTGGGTCTTTTGCTAAAGATCAACAAAATGTTGGAACCGGTTTGGTTGGCGCCCCTGCTTGTGGAGACGTTATGAAACTTCAAATCATGGTTTCCGATGATGGAACGATTGAAGATGCAAAATTTAAAACTTTTGGTTGCGGTTCTGCAATTGCTTCTAGCTCTCTTGTTACTGAGTGGGTTAAAGGAAAAAATATTAATGAAGCAGAAAAAATTACTAATAAAGAAATTGCTGAAGAACTATCTCTTCCTCCAGTAAAAATTCATTGTTCAGTTCTAGCTGAAGAAGCTGTAAAAGCTGCAATAGCAGATTACAAAGAAAGAAAAGCAGCAAATGACTAATTTAAGTTCTTTTCAAAATCAAACATCAGGACCTTTAGGTAATGTAATTGTTGATTATTTGTTAATCGACAACGAAGCATTAAAGCAAGTTAGAAACTTGCTTAATCAAAGATCTGAGCCTTGCGAAGGAGTTAAAATTAACGTTAGAACCAGAGGATGCTCGGGTCTTTCCTATGCCATTGAATATGCAGTGAAAGATAAAAATATTACTAAATACGACGATTTAGTCGTTAAAGATGGCATTAATATTTTTATCGATCCAAAAATCTCAATGTTTCTAATTGGTAGTGAAATGGTTTATATTGAGGAAGATTTACGTTCTGGTTTTGACTTCGTGAATCCTAATGAAAAAGGTCGCTGCGGTTGTGGTGAATCTTTTAACGTTTAGTTAAAGAAGTAAGGTTTAAATCTGAAATATTTTTCTATTTTTTTATGGATTTCCGCGTCGCTGAACTAATCACTTGTGACGGCGCTGGAATTTTCAAATAAACTAAAAACATCGTCACCTGCGAGGATCGCAGCGACGCGGAAATCCATAAATAATGATCTTAGAAAAACTCAATCATTTTGAAAAATTTAACTTTCAAACCTCTTTCCAAATCAATGACGAAGATCTAGAAAATAAATATCTTGAGCTTCAACAAAAATTCCATCCCGACACAAACGCAGACAAAGACGAAGCTGAAATTAATTCTATTTTAATTAATCAAGCCTATAAAATTCTTAAAAAACCAGTTTTGCGTGCAATTTACTTACTAGGGCTTCGAGGAATTAACATCGATTCTGACGATTGCGCCATCAAACCAAGTCACGAAAACTTAATGTTTATAATGCAGCTTCGTGAAGAAATTCTAGACAATCCAGAAAATAAAACTCAAATTAAACAAAAAATTAAAGAAATCATCACTGAAGATATGCCAAAAATGATTGATTCTATGAATAAAGAAAATCACCAAGAAGCAGCTCAAAAACTAATTAAAATAAAATATTTAGATAAAATTATTTTTGATTTGAAGAAAAGATAATTTTCTAGCAAGCCGATAATATTAAATTTAATATTAAAGATTATAAATGCGCAGAGGGCGCAAGAGATGAGGATCGAGGATTGTTTTACAATAAAGAAAAATTTAATGTAAAGAAACACGTTATTGATCCTATTGGAGGAGTTGATTTTTATAGGCAGTAATTATTAAGACATATGTTTGCTGTGCATTAAGGGTATTATTCTATTTTGGTGACAAACCCAATTTTGGTGATACCAGCTTGATTTGCTTTGGCCATGATTTGAGTAATTTTTTTATATTTAGTATTAAGATCGGCATTCAATCGCATCTCTACATTCGGGCTTTTTGTTACTTCTATTTTCAGAATCCTAACTAATCCTTCCTCATCAATTTTCTGATCATTAAAAAATAATTGTCCTTTTTCATCTAGTTCGATTTTGATTATTTCATCTTTCTGAGGTGAGGCAGCTGTTTGAGCTTGGGGTAGGTTAATGTTAACGCTGCCAGTGATTATTGGAGCGGTAATAATAAAAATAATCAATAAAACCAACATCACATCTACCAACGGAGTGGTGTTGATTTCGCTCATTGGAGAGCTATTTTCTCTGGTAAATCCGCCAAACGACATTATTTACCTCCTTTTTTGGAATTTTTCATGCCGTTATTCAAAAACGAATATAGATCATTGGCAAAACCATCTAATTCCATTAATTCTAGGCGGTTTAAGCGCACAAAAGCATTGTAGGCCAAAACGGCAGGAATGGCCACAAATAGTCCGGCAGCAGTCATAATTAGTGCCTCCCCAACTGGTCCAGAAACTTTATCTAGAGTTGCTGCGCCAGAGACAGAAATGCCGATTAAGGCATTATAGATTCCCCAAACTGTTCCAAATAAACCAACGAAAGGTGCTACAGCTCCAATAGAAGCTAATATTGTCAGTCCGGATTCTAATTTTGTGGTGCCGCGATTGATTTCTTGGCGCAAAGCTCTGGTGATAAATTCTCCGCGATTTAGGCCGTGTTCGATGTGATTATCGGCATCTTCGTCGAAATGGTCGGTGGCTTCAACTGCTTGATGGGCTAGATTTGAAAAAGAATTATTGCCTCCAATTTCTTTACTTAATGCTTCGGCGGCTTTGCGAATGGTGACTTCTTGCCAAAATTCCTCTATGGCGCTTAGAATTTTTCTTTGACGAAGTAAATGATAGGATTTACGGATAATTTGTGTCCAGCTTAAAACCGACATAAGTATTAAAATCAAGGCTACGACTCGAATCACACTATCTCCGCTTGACCAGAAATGACTAATATTATATTCCATAATTATTCTAAAATAAAGTTGATGGGAACCTGCACTTTTGATGCAATAAATTGATTATTCTTTTTAGCGGCAACAAATTGCCAATTTTTAACTGCTTTTAAAGCTGCATTATCAAGCCTTTCAAAGCCAGAAGATTGGTGAATTTTAATATTTTCAACTTTTCCCAGATTGTCAATATCAACTTCTATTAAAACTAGACCTTCCTCTTTTAAAGATCTCGACATAGAAGGATATGCTGGGGATTTATTATTCAAATAGGCTGCATCGAAAATTGCTTTAGAATCATTAGAAATTGCTACATTTTGCTGAACTGATTCTAGATTTTCATCAATTTTTTCTTTGATTGATCCTTTGTCTTTAATTTTCTGTTTGGGTTTCTTTTTTGGCTTTTTTTTGGTTTTGGCGATTACGTTGGCTGTTTTTTGGCTGGAAATCATTTTTACATCTGTTACGACCACATTAAAAGATAATGTTGGTGCTTGGTCGTAATTATTATTAATTTTAAAAAATAGTAAAAATAATAATAGATGGATAAAGCCGGCCAGCAGGAAAGATGATTTTTCTTCCGTAAACAAAGTGATACTATTTAAATTGAGATTGATAATCAATATCAATAGATAAAATATTTAAAATGTCAAAGCTTTTGAGGTTATTTGGGGGTGTTATGTTGAATTGTGAATTTTAATTTTAATTATTCCTTGGTGCTGATTGTAGTTTTTAACCACTAGTTTCAAACCAGAATTCAGGGGCTAAAAAGTCATCAGCGCTGGTCTGGGTTTGTAAACTGCGACCGGCACCGGATCTAACTGTTAGATTAAAAATCTTAAAGTTTATTAATTACCGTTGGTTTTAACTACGCTGTAAGGAAGTTCATCTAAAATGGACTTTAGACCAACATTTCGATCAAGACATATGATTATTTTTAAAATAAATCTTTACATTTAAATTGATAATGATTATCAATATCAACCTTTAAAAAAGGCCAAAAAGAGTCATTAAAAAACTAAAACTATCTGTTTTACAAACTATCTATTTTACAAACAATCTAATTTTCAAATTTAAAATGAATTACCAAAAATTATCCGCAACTTCGCTTGCACTGGCTTTAACTTTGACATCTGCAAATTCTTTTGCTAACGAAGTTTCTACTTTGCCAACTATTGTGGTTAAAGAAAAGGCTGACGAAGATTCAAATCAGCAATATCAAATTCCACTTAATTTTCCTGGATCTGCCAGTTATGTTAGCGAAAAAACTATTGAGGAAAAACAAACTAACGATATTAACCGTTTAATTCGTGAAATTCCTGGGGTCAATCTTCAAGAAGAAGACGGTTATGGACTTCGCCCTAATATTGGTCTTCGTGGTGGTAGAAATGAAAGAAGTGCCGATATTACTTTAATGGAAGATGGAGTTTTGATTGCTCCTGCGCCATACGCTTCATCTTCAGCCTATTATTTTCCTTCAATGGGAAGAGTTCAGGGAATTGAAGTTAGAAAAGGTTCCAGTTCAATTAAATATGGTCCGCGCACCACTTCAGGAGTACTTAACTTATTGACCACTCCAATTCCAGAATCTTCTA
>JBLHNE010000038.1:0-10435 GCA_047619265.1 Rickettsiales bacterium
CAGGAATATTATTTTTTGCTTCTTGTAATTTCTTAAGAATGTAAAATCCTGAAATATCATCTGCCGCAAGCTGGAGGTCTAGAATAATTAATTTCACCTGATTTTTAGTAATATCAAGTGCCCCTTCTTTTTCTTGAATAAAATTCAAGAATTCTTCCCCGCTAGTTATTGATTTTGATTTTAAACCAAATTCATCAGCAATCTTCTTAATTATCTGACCAAAAAATTTAACTTGAACTGGATCATCTTCAACTAGAAGAATATATTTTTCTGCTTGTGCGTTCATTCCTTAATAAAAAAAGTGATTATAATTTAAAAAATAGCTTTCCAAAAAATCATTATATCAGCCAATAAGAGCAATATTATTATGGCGATGTGGCTACCTTTTTCCGGACAGTTTTCAGGCAAAGAAATATCAAAACTATGTCCAACAAAAATCGACAAAATTATCCTTTAGAATTTAAGGTCTCATCTGTTAAATTAGCATTAGATTCTGATCAATCTTCAGCTCAAACAGCCAGAGATTTGGGAATCAATATCAACACTCTCCATAATTGGATATCCAAATACTCTAATTAATAGAAAATACTTAAAATCTGCTTAATTTAGTGTCCGGAAAAAGGTTGACACATCAAAATGATTTGATGAAAATTTAAAGATAATCAAGATTTTCATCTTGAAAATCCTTAAATCGTAAATTCGTCATTTACACAGTTTTTATGATACCCTCTTGTAAAGGGAGTGTAAATTGCAGGGGGTGAAGGGGTAGAAAATGGTATTATTTAAAAACTCAAAAAAAATTCCTACTGGTCTTGTTTTGCAAAAGGTAGTCACATCAGAATTGATTCAGATGAAACAAGTAAAATTATATTAGATGAAGCTTCAGTATGACTTTATTTTGTGTAATATTGATTTTTTTGTAGAGAGGGGGGGTGATTTAGTGCTTGTGGGTATTTGTGTTTTTGGTAAAATGCCGGAACTCACCACCACGCAAACCCAGCGTGTTGTATTTATTTACCGCAAGGGCTGTTGTATTCATACAAGTCCCGACGCGGGTTATTATTACACAATAATTTTTTCTAGCAAGAAAAAAATGTCATTATTTTCAATAAATATGCATTTATATAAGATTTTACAAAATTAGGTATTTTGCGGGGTGATTTGTGTCGTAAAATGGTGAAGTGGGTGAGCAAAATTATCAAATTTATGGTTAATTATTGTTTAACTAGTTCTTTAATCAATTAATTGAAAATATTTGATTGGAAAGGTGGGGGAGGGTTATTAGGCCAAATTCTGGCATAAGTTTAAAAATTACTAAGCGAACCGTATTGGTTAGGGTTCTTGTTTTGGTTTTTTCTTGTGCTTGTCTACTTTGGGATTTTTAATTAAGGTTTGTTTGAATGTAGTTTTCTTCAAATAAATCTTTCTTGAAATCTATTTTTCAATAATAATTTTTTCTACTCTCATCTTAGCATCGTCAAGCATTTTGCTGCATTGATTTTTAAGAGCGGTTCCTTTTTCGTATAGTTCTACCATTTCTTCCAAATTGGTTTTTCCACCACCTAATTTATCAACTATTTCTTCTAGTTGATTTAGGGAGGTTTCGAAATCTAGTTTTTCGAAATTAGTTTCTGCAAGATTATTTTTTGTTTTGGACATTTTTATTTTGAGAAATTAAATAATGGCATTTCACCGCCTTTTTTGTCTATCAAACGAATTGGATATTCTCCAGTAAAACAAGCGTCGCAATATTGTGGCATTTGATTATTTCTCTTGGTTTCTCCGACCGCTTTGTAAAGACCATCTATTGAAATGTAAACTAGGCGATCAACTCCAATTAATTTTGCCATTTCTTCAATTGTGTAGTTTGAAGCCATTAAATTTTCTTTGTCTGGAGTATCAACACCATAAAAGCAAGAATCTGTAGTTGGTGGGCTGGCAATTAACATGTAAACCTCTTTAGCTCCAGCATCGCGAATCATTTGGACGATTTTTTTGGAAGTTGTTCCACGAACAATAGAATCGTCAACCAAAATTACTCTTTTTCCTTTAATGACATTAACATTTGCATTGTGTTTTAATTTTACCCCAAAATGACGAATGCGATCGGAAGGTTCAATGAAAGTTCTGCCAACATAATGGTTACGAATAATTCCAAGTTCGAAAGGAATTTTAGATTCCATAGCATAGCCAATTGCGGCAGGAACTCCAGAATCTGGAACTGGAACCACAACATCAGCTTCAATTCTTAATTCTTTAGCAAGTTCTACACCGATATTTTTGCGCATTTGGTAAACGCTTTTTCCTTCCAAATAGCTATCTGGCCTGGAAAAATAAATATATTCAAAAATACAAAATTTTGAAGGGGCAGGTTTAAAAGGACTCACACTTTTAATGCCAAATTCATCTATAATTAGTAATTCTCCATGTTCAATATCGCGAACTGACTGGGCGCCAATAATGTCGAATGCACAAGTTTCACTGGCAACAACATGAGAATCTCCTAATTTTCCAAGAACAAGTGGGCGAACTCCATTAGGGTCGCGAAGGGCGATAATTCCTTCTTTGTGAAGAATAACTAGAGAATATGCACCTTCAATTTGCGAAATGGCATCTATTATTTTTTCTATTAAAGTGGTTTTTTGACTAAGGGCAATTAGGTGAATAATTACTTCTGTGTCCATTGAGGACTGGAAAATTGAACCGCGTTCAATTAGTGATTTTCTGAGAGTCTCGGCATTAGTTAAGTTGCCGTTGTGAGCAATTGCTAAACATCCAAAGCTAAATTCAGCAAAAATTGGTTGGTAATTACGAGCAGATTTGTTTCCAGCGGTTGAATAGCGAACATGTCCAATAGCAATGTTGCCTTGTAGTTTAGTTGCAACTTCTGGGGAGTTAAAATTATCTCCGACTAGTCCATCGGCAAAATGCATTGCGAAAGAACCTTTCTCGCAAGTTACAATTCCAGCAGCTTCTTGACCTCGATGTTGAAGAGCGTGAAGTCCGAGTGCGGTGTTGACGGCGGCATCTTTACTATTAAAGATACCAAAAACTCCGCATTCTTCTTTTAATTCGTCGAACATAATTATTTATTTTTTGGCTGGCAGAAAGACCGTGAAGTTGCAGATTTTAGAAAATTTATTACATCATTAACTAGATTGTTATTTTTATTTTCAGAAACCAGAGCGTCAATTTTACTGTTGAAATTCTCTTCACTTTTATCGAATAGTTTTTTGTAAAACGCACGAAGAGAATTAATTTCAGATTTTTCTAAATTTTGTCTTTTAAGACCAACCAAGTTTAATCCTACTAAATTAGCTCTTTCTCCCATTACTGCACCATATGGAATAACATCGTTTTCAACACCAGACATTCCACCAATCATGGCGCCTTTGCCAATTCTAACAAATTGATGAATAGCAGATAGACCACCAATCACAACATTGTCTTCAATAATAACATGTCCTGCAAGGGTGGCATTATTAGCTAGAACGACATTATTTTTTACTACGCAATCATGAGCAATGTGGCAATAAGCCATTATTAAACAATTATTTCCAACTTTAGTTTCCATATTTCCGCCCTTGGTTCCGGCATGAATGGTGACAAATTCACGAATATTATTATTGTCGCCAATAATAGTTTTTGATAGCTCACCGCTAAATTTTAAATCTTGAGGAACTGCGCCAATTGAGACGAATTGGAAGATGGTATTATTTTCCCCAATTTCAGTAATTCCTTCAATAACCACGTGAGATTTGATTGTGGTGCCATCGCCAATGGAAACGTCTTTACCGATTAAAGAGTAGGCGCCAACCACAACATTCTCACCGATTTTAGCGCCATTTTCAATAATGGCGGTTTTGTGAATTTGCGAATTAATTATTTTTAGCATTTATTTATCTTTTGAATCTTGCTTTTCTTTATCGACAACCATTGCTGAGAACGAGGCTTGGGCGACAACAACACCTTCAACTTTTGCAATTCCAGACATTTTCCAGACTGCGCCACGATTTTGAATAATTTCAATATGAAGCTCAAGAACGTCGCCAGGAATTACTGGTTTTCTGAATTTAGCATTGTCTATCGACATAAAATAAACCAAGCTGTCTGCTAAACTTCTTCCGCCGGAATTCATTACCATCACGCTAGCAGTTTGCGCCATAGCTTCAATAATCAAAACCCCTGGCATGATTGGTTTGTCAGGAAAATGTCCCATAAAATGAGGCTCGTTAAAGGTGACGTTTTTAATGCCGACGACGCTTTTTCCTTCTTCCATTTCAATAATTTTGTCGACCAAGAGAATTGGGTAGCGATGAGGAACGCTTTTAAGAATTTGTTCAATATTGATATTAACTTTCATTGATTTCCTTATTGTTGTTTTGGGGCAGGGAGTTTGGTTTGTGGTGATTATTCTGATTAGATTTAATAATTCAATAGCTCAATCTTAACTAACCGCTACTAGTAGCGGCGAATTAATATTTATTATTGTTTTTAATTGATTATTTTTGCTATTGTTTTTCGCCTAATTTTATCTAAAAATAAATCTTAAATTTAACTTAAATAAGTCATGAACCTTCTAAAAAACTGTGTTGTTACCAATAAAAATGTAATTTTACGAGTCGACATGAATGTTCCTGTAAAAAACGGCATCATTCAAGACGACACTAGAATCAAAGCGGTAATTCCGACTATTAAATATTTAATAGAACGCGAAGCAAAAGTAATTTTGATCTCACATTTTGGCAGACCAAAAGGGCAAAAAGTTGAATCAATGTCTTTAAAACAACTAACTTCCAGAATTGAAGAATTATTGGGACAAAAAATAAACTTTATTGACGATTGCATTGGTAAAAAAGCTGAGGAAGCGGTTGCTAATGCCAAATATGGTGAAGTGATTTTGCTAGAAAATCTTAGATTTCACAAAGGAGAAACCAAAAATGACCCTGAATTTTCTAGAAGTTTGGCAAGTCTTGGGAATTTTTACGTTAATGACGCATTTTCTTGTTCTCATCGCGCCCATTCTTCAATTGTTGGTGTGGCAGAAATTTTAAAAAGCGCTGCCGGATTACTTTTGCAAAATGAAATTGAAAATTTAACTAATTTAGTGGCAAATCCTAAAAAGCCAATGCTGGCAATTGTTGGTGGCTCAAAAGTTTCAACTAAAATCGATTTAATTAATGCTTTAATTTTAAAAGCAGATGCAATTTTTATTGCTGGAGGAATGGCAAATACCTTCCTTTATGCAATGGGAAATAATGTTGGAAAATCACTTTGCGAGAAAGATTTAAAAGATTTGGCACTTAAAATTTTGGAAAATGCTCAGAAAAATAATTGCGAAATTATTTTGCCCAAAGATGTACAAGTCTGTTTAAAGCTAGAAAATGGCACAGAAGTTAGAAATGTCTTAATTAAGGATGTGGCAAATGACGATATTATTGCTGATGTTGGTGAAAAAACCGTGGCATATTTGGCGAAAAAAATTTCAGATTTTAAAAGCTTAGTTTGGAATGGACCGCTTGGCGCTTTTGAAATTAAGCCTTTCGACGCTGGAACGGAAAATCTTGCTAGGGTTGTTGCTGCTCAAACTAAAGCTGAAGAATTAATTTCTGTAGCTGGCGGCGGCGACGTTGTTTCTGCTTTGAACTCTTCTGGTTTTATTGATGATTTTAGCTACATCTCTACCGCTGGTGGAGCTTTTTTAGAATGGCTTGAAGGTAAAAGTCTTCCGGGAATTTTGATTTTGAAATAAATAATTTTAGTGCCAGAATTTTTGACACTAAAATTACCAATAAATATTCAGTAATTGTGAAAATTATACCAAGTCCCATCTTTAATAGGATATTCAGGCAAAATATTTTTGAGGATAAAATCGAAGAGAAAAACTGACCGTACCTTAATGTATAAAAGTTTTTCTATTTTATTTTAGACCAAAAAGATGAAGCATAAATGTGCTATTAAAGATTGGATTTGGTATTACCTATTTGTAAGGAGGAAAATCTAATCCTGTAGGTGATTTGGTGAAAATTTCGTAACCAGATTTTGTCACTCCAATTGTGTGCTCAAACTGCGCTGACAAAGATTTGTCGCGGGTTGTAACTGTCCAATCGTCATGTTTATTTAAAAGAGTTTCATGTCTTCCGGTATTAATCATAGGCTCAATTGTGAAAAACATTCCTTCTTCTAAAACTGCGCCAGTATTTTTTTTTCCATAATGCATGACATTTGGCTCAGTGTGAAAAACTTTTCCAATTCCGTGGCCGCAATAATCTCGAACTACAGAAAATCCTAATTCTTCTGCAAAATTTTGAATAGCAAAACCAATATCTCCAAGGCGAGCGCCCGGTCTCACTTGCTGGATTCCTAGCATCATTGCTTGATATGTTGCCTCGCAAAGTCTTTTAGATTTGATAGATGGTTTGCCAACATAATACATTCGACTAGTGTCGCCATGCCAACCATCAACAATTACTGTGACATCAATATTTAAAATATCGCCATCTTTAAGCTTTTTATCTGATGGAATTCCGTGGCACACTACATGGTTAATGGAGGTGCAAATTGATTTGGGAAATCCTTTGTAATTAAGTGGGGCAGGAATTGCTTTTGATCCAACAATTTTATTGTGGCACAGACTATTAAGTTGGTCAGTTGTTGTACCAATTTCAATAAAATCGGTGATGTAATCTAAAATTTCTGCAGCTAGTTTTCCAGCAATGCGCATTTTGTTAAAATCTTCAGGAGAGTGAATTTTGATAGACATTTTTAAGATAGATATTTAAAGGTGTTTTGAAAATAAGAACTTGATTTTCAGGCAAAGGAGGTTTAATTTACCGCCTTTCTTTTCAAAATCCATCAATTTATTTATTCTAATACTTATGGCTAGAGTTACCGTTGAAGATTGCGTTACAATTATTCCTAACCGTTTTGAGCTTTGTTTGGTTGCTAGTAATCGAGCCAAAAGCATTTTGTCTGGTGCTGCAACCGTTCTAGATCGCACAGAAAAACCAGCAGTAATTTCTCTTCGTGAGATTGCTTCTAAAGATATTGATGTGGAAAACGTTCGTAAAAATATTATTCGTGGCATTAAAAATCGTGGAATTAGCGATTATGACCAATTAATAGAAAATATGGGTTCTGAAGAATTTGTTGCTGAAGAAATTGAAAACCAAAATCTAGTATTAAAAGACACCACTTTCGTTGGCGATAATATCGAAATAGACGATTAATAAAAATTATAGATTATGGATTACGAATTATGAGTTGAATTTATATTTTAAATTCAAAAATCCATCAATTCATAATTCATAGTTTGTAACTAACTCTTAAAATGATCTCCTCTCTTGAATTAGTAAAAAAAATCAAAGAATACCAGACCAACTTCAATGAACAACTTGTCATTGATGCCTATAACCTAGCTGAAAAATCTCACCTTTCGCAAACTCGATCTTCTGGAGAGCCATATTTTATCCATCCTCTAGCAGTTGCACAGACAATAATTGAATATAAACTCGACTCTACTTCTGTTATTACGGCGCTTTTGCACGATGTTGTTGAAGACACTCAAATTACCCTCGAAGAAATTGAAAAAAAATTTGGAAAAGATGTCTCATATCTAGTTGATGGGGTCACTAAACTCAGTAAGATTGAGAATCTTTCCCCTAGTCAAAAATCTGCAGAAAATTTCCGCAAACTCTTAATGGCCATGTCACAAGATATTAGGGTATTATTGGTTAAGTTGGCTGATCGATTACATAATATGCAGACAATCGATTTTATTAAATCGGAAGAAAAAAGAGTTCGAATCTCCAAGGAAAGTCTGGCAATTTATGCCCCTTTGGCTGCAAGAATTGGAATGTATAAAATTCGTGATGATCTGCAAGAGCTTTCTTTTGCTCAAATAAATCCTGAAGCTCAAAAATACATTCTAGATAAATTAACTGAATTAAAAGAATCGAAAAAAGATGTTATCGAAAAGATTTTCTTCGATTTAAAAAATACAATTGGCTCCAGTGAAGTTGGTTTTGAAATTACTGGTCGCGAAAAAAAGCCATATTCAATTTGGAATAAGATGAAAACCCAAAATGTCGGATTCGGACATGTTCACGACATTATGGCATTTAGAGTTGTTGTTGAAAAAATTGCCGATTGCTACACGATTTTAGGTGTGGTTAATTGCAACTATAATATGATTCCGGGGAGCTTTAAGGACTACATTTCAACCCCAAAAGAAAATGGCTATCAATCTTTGCATCTTTCTTTACTCGGACCTCAAAATAAGAAAATTGAAATTCAAATTCGCACGCGTGAAATGAATCAAATTGCTGAAATGGGAGTTGCGGCGCATTGGAATTACAAAGAGAAATCCGTCGCAAGTAATGAAAATGAGCAATATAAATGGATCAGGGAATTGATTACTTTATTTGAAGGCGCCGATGCTAGTGAAGTTTTGCGTGATCACAAAATTCAAATGCACAAAGATCAAGTTTTCTGCTTTACTCCTAATGGCGATATTTTTAATTTACAAAATGGAGCTACTATCATCGATTTCGCCTACACAATTCACTCGGAAATTGGCAATAAATGTGTTGGTGCAAAAATTAATGGTATGATCGCCCCTCTTAGACAAAAACTAGATAATGGTGATCAGGTAGAAATAATTACCGATAAAAATGCCAAACCATCACCTCACTGGATGCAATTTGCTACAACTTCCAAAGCTAGAGTCGCAGTAAAAAATTTCATTCGCAATGAGAAGAGATCTGAATATGTAGCTCTTGGAGGAGCAATTTTAAACAAATTTTTTACCAAAAATAATTTAGAAATAAATGAAAAGCTTTTGACGGGAATTTTGGGAAATTTTCGTAAAAAAACAATTGAGGATCTTTATGCTACTGTTGCTGAGGGATTAATTTCGAGAAATGAAATTTTAAAAGCAGTTTATCCAGAATATCAAGAAGCAAAGATCCTTAAAAAAGACAAAGCTGCAAAAGATTGGTTCCATAAAGCTCCAACCAAACATTCTTTAGCGGTTGAAGGTTTGGTTCCAGGTATGGCCATACAATTATCTGGATGTTGTCACCCAATTCCTGGGGATAATATTGTTGGTGTAATCAACACAGGAACAGGAGTTAGTGTTCATAATCAAACTTGCAATAATTTAAAATCCATGGCTTTGAATCCGCAAAAATTACTAGATATTTGTTGGAGATCAAATAATTACGGCCAAGAAGAATTCTATGAAAGTAGGGTTATGGTTATGATGTATAATGCACTAGGTAGTTTGGCTGATGTGAGTAGTATTATTGCTCAAAAGAAAATTAATATTGTAAATATTAAAATTAATAACCGTTCAAAAGACTTTTTCGAAGTGGTGATTGATATGAATGTTAAAAGTGTTGAGCATTTGGAGGGAATAATGTCTCTCCTTAGAATGTCGAGTAAAATTATTGAAGTTCACAGATTCAACGGTTAAATAAATAAATTAAAATGCCAATAATAACTATTCAAGAACCCGGAAAAGCAACTTTAGAAACGACGAAGCAAGAACAAGAAGTTGCTATCGGAATCGATCTTGGGACTACAAATTCCCTAGTTGCAATTGCCATTAATCAAAAGCCAGAAATATTACTAGATGATTCTGGAAATTTTATGCAGCCTTCAATTGTATCTCTTAATCAGGAAAATCAATTAGTTTGTGGAATTTTAGCTAAGGATTCCGAAGATCAAAAAATTTATTCAATCAAAAGATTAATGGGGAAGGGTGTCAATGATTTAGAGCAAGAAAAAGATCGTCATTTTGAAATTAAAAAAGATGATCACCAAATTAAAATAATCCTTGGAAATAGAGATTTTAGTCCACCAGAAATTTCAGCTGAAATTCTAAAGCACCTAAAGAATATCGCCGAGATTAATTTAAAGAAACCGATCTCAAAAGCTGTAATCACTATTCCTGCATATTTTGATGAAGCTGCGCGAAATGCCACCAAGCAAGCAGCAAATTTAGCAGGATTAGAAGTTCTAAGACTAATTAACGAGCCAACCGCTGCAGCAGTTGCCTATGGTCTAGATAGGGAAGATTATGAATTAAAAATAGAAAGTGGGGATCCCCGCAAGGCGGGGCGGAGCGAAAGCTCCGTTCTTCAAGATAAAGAGCGCAATAGCGCTGGGGATCCCCGCAAGGCGGGGCGGAGCGAAAGCTCCGTTCTTCAAAACAAAGAAGGCGTTTACGCCGTTTTTGACCTTGGTGGAGGAACTTTTGATGTTTCAATATTGGAATTAAAAAAAGGTGTTTTTAAAGTTATTGGAGTTGGAGGAGATTCTGCTCTTGGCGGAGACGATTTTGATAATTTAATTTTGCAAAAAATTATTGCTGAAAATAATCTAAATAATTTAGATATTTCAGAGCTGCAAGAAATAAAACTTGCTGCTAAAG
>JBLHNE010000039.1:0-10093 GCA_047619265.1 Rickettsiales bacterium
TTTGTCCGGCAGCTCCAGTTCCATGGCACATTGCGCAATTATTTTGGAATGCTGAACTACCACCATTCAAAGCAAATTCCATTAATTCTTTATCTTGTTTGATTTGCTCAAAATCTAGCTTTTTAAATCTTTCTAAATATACCTCTTTTCTTTCAAGAATGCTTTCTTGTGATTCTTTAAGCTCTGACTGAGAAGTCCAATTTTTTAGACCCTTGGTGTTTCCTTCTGGAGTTGGCCAAGCTGGGTAGAAGAACCAATATATGATTGCCCAAATGGTGCAGAGTAGCCAAATAATAAGCCACCATCTCGGAGCTGGAGTGTTATATTCTTCAACTCCATCCCAAGAATGGCCTGTGGTTGAAGGTTGATTTTTTTTGTCTGTTTTTTTGTTTTTATTTTTATTCATCTTTAAAGGGTATTTTACTATAATCTTGAAATTTTTTTTTATTTTTTGGACGAAATGCCACAAATAAAACTACGCAAAAAATACTTATAAAAAATATCAAGCCTATGATTGGAGCGTAGGTAAATAGAAAATCCATATTTTATTAAAATTAATTTGTAAAAAATGATGCTATTTTTCTTCAGAATTAGAACTCTTAGGCTCGAATTTTGAGAAATCAACCATGGTTCCAAGTGATTGCAAATATGCGATCAAAGCATCCATTTCTGAAACTTTATCTTTGTTGCCATCAAAGTCGCGAACGTTTATTTTTTCTCCATATCTTTTGATTAGGGAGTCAGAATCGCGATCAATTGATGCTTGGTTAACACCGTCACTGACTGAGTTTTGAATCATATCGTCGTTGTAAGGAACTCCAACGATACGCAAAACTTCCATATCTCTATCGATAGATGACAAATCTGCATCTTTATAGCTTAAGAATTTGTAACCCGGCATGATTGATTCCGGAACCACATCGCGAGGGTTAATCAAATGGCGATTATGCCATTCATCGGAATATTTTCCACCAACTCTAGCTAAATCTGGGCCGGTTCTTTTTGATCCCCACTGAAAAGGAAAATCATACATGGATTCCGCTGCCAAAGAATAGTGTCCGTAGCGCTCAACTTCGTCGCGCAAGACGCGAACTTGTTGAGAATGGCAACCATAACATCCTTCTCTTTTGTAGATTTTTGATCCGACTAATTCCAAAGGAGTTAGTGGTCGCATTCCTTCAACTTTTTCGATAGTGGTTTCGACCCTAAAAAGAGGAACAATTTCAACTAGGCCACCAATTGAAACAACTATTACAGTTAGAATTAGAAGAAGTACCGAGTTTTTTTCTATTTTATCGTGTTTGAACATTTTATTTTTCTGTCAAAATTTGATTATTGCTTGGTGCATATCTGATGGTTTTGTAGAAATTGTAAGCCATCAAAAGAGCTCCGCTTAGGAAGAATATTCCGCCAAGCGCTCGTGTGAAGTAAATCGGATGCAGCGCAGAAACCGCTTCAACGAAGGAATATTGTAAGAATCCCATTTCGTTGTAAGAGCGCCACATTAATCCTTGCATAATTCCACCAACCCACATTGAGGTGATATAAAGAACGATACCGATAGTGGCTAACCAAAAATGGACACTTATCCATTTTATTGAGTACATGTCTTTTTTATTCCAAAGAACTGGAACAAGGTGATAAAGTGCACCAAAGCTGATCATCGCTACCCAGCCAAGAGCTCCGGAGTGAACATGTCCAATAGTCCATTCTGTGTAGTGCGACAGAGCGTTGACAGTTCTAATAGCCATGATTGGACCTTCGAAAGTGCTCATTCCATAAAAAGCAACGGCGGTGATTAGGAATCTTAAAACTGGATCGGTGCGCAGTTTATGCCAAGCTCCAGATAGAGTTAAAAGACCATTTAACATTCCACCCCAAGATGGCATCCATAGAATTATTGAGAAAGTCATTCCTAGGGTTTGAGCCCAATCAGGAAGAGAGGTGTAGTGAAGATGGTGAGGTCCGGCCCAAATGTAGATGAAGATTAAAGACCAAAAGTGAAGAATGGAGAGGCGGTAAGAATATACCGGTTGCTCAGCTCTTTTTGGAATGAAATAATACATGATTCCTAGAAATCCTGCAGTAAGGAAGAATCCAACCGCATTGTGACCATACCACCATTGAATCATTGCTGATTGAACGCCGCCAAAAATTGGATAGCTGGCAGTTCCATCTAGTCTGAGGGGAATTGAAAGATTATTGACGATGTGAAGAATTGCAACGGTGACAATAAAACCAAGGAAAAACCAGTTAGCAACATAGATATGTGGTTCTTTACGTTGTTTTAATGTCATAACAAAAACTAAGAAATAACAAATCCAAATAATAGTTAACCATAGATCGGCATACCATTCTGGTTCGGCATATTCTTTGGCTTGAGTGATTCCAAAAATATAACCTGAGGCAGCCATTATAATGAAGGCTTGATAACCCCAGAAAATGAATTTTAAGAATCCATCAGATCCCCAAAGGCGGGCCTGGGAGGTTCGTTGAACAACAAAAAAGCTGGTGGCAAAAAGCACGTTTCCGCCAAATGCAAAAATCACTGCTGAGGTGTGAAGCGGGCGTAGACGGCCGAAACTGAAATATTCTCCAATGCCGTAAGAGCTGAAATTTAAAGATGGGAAAGTCATTTGAAGGGCGATTGTAACGCCGATTGAAAAACCAAAAATTCCCCAAAAAGTTGCAGCAATGGTGAATAATTTTACGATATTGTAATTGTAGGCAGAATGCGGATTTTCTCTGTAAGAAGACATTTTAAATGCGGTTAAAAATTAAACTAAATGCCATCACTAAAAGGGTGATGATATTGATAAATAATATTATTTTTGTGAAATATTTTAAATATTTGGGATTTCCATTAAAAAGCCCCGAAAAAAAGTAATGTCCGCCAAGAGCTGTAATTAAAAGGGCTGGAATTGTGCCAACTCCAAAAGCAAACATCGCCATTAAAACTAGTGCTGAATTATCTAGAGATAAAGCGATAATAATTGCCCCATAAACTAGTCCACAAGGAATGAAACCAAGAATTATACCTAATAAATAATTCTTAAAACCAACTGGGTTTAAAAACAGTGATTTAGTGAGGTTTTTTATAAAAAATGGAGTTTTAATCTCTAGGCGTGCTGGGATTCTAAAGGGTAATTTAATTTTTGCAATTGCCGAGTTAAAAATCATTAAAGCGCCCATAATTAGCAAAATTCCAGCAAGTTGTTTAAATGCTAGAATATTTTTTAAATTGTTGGTTAAAAAAGAAGAAATTACAGCAATAAAACAATAGGAGGTGATTCTTCCTAAATGATATGGAAGTAGGGAAATTCCAGACATTTTCTTAAAGGTAGTCGCATCTTTAATGTCAATTTTTCCTAAGCGATTTCCAACTTGAGCTAAAACAAAAGGTCCGCACATTCCAGCACAGTGAGAAAATCCGCCAAAAAGACCAAAAATGAAGAGGGATCCGATAATTGTAATTTCTTGATAATTCATAAGCCGTATTTGTAATTCTGTGTGTGATTGTGTTATGATAGATTAGAAAAACCAAATTATAATTGATTTATTTATTAAATTATGATTTTTTTCATTTATTATTAATCATATCTCGAGATGCTGTATGACTTGCTCAAATTTTAGAAAAATTTAAAAAATAAAAATGATTAGAACTCAAGAACAATATCAGGAAATTTTTTCTAAAATTACTTTGGGGGAGTTGAGTGATCAGTGGATTGAAGAATTTCTGTTGGGTTTGAATAAGGATGGCTTTTCTGCTGCTGCTTTTTTTGGTGCTATTCAAGCTTTTAAACCGCTTTGTAAAAAGATTTCTGCTCCTGAAAATTCTATTGATGTTTGTGGAACTGGTGGGGATAAATTAAATAGTTTGAATATTTCAACGGCGGTTTCTCTGGTTGTTTCGGCTTGCTCTGTTCCTGTTGCTAAACATGGAAATAAGGCAATTTCTTCTAAGTCTGGCTCTGCGGATGTTTTGAGTGAACTTGGAATTAACATTTTGGCGGAGCAAAGTGAGATTGAAAAATCTTTACGTGAGAATAATTTATGTTTTATGTTTGCGCCGCTTTATCACAGCTCGTTTAAAGCGATTGCTGGAGTTCGAGCCAAACTTGGCGTTCCGACAATTTTTAATTTTTTAGGGCCACTTTTAAACCCTGCTAATACTGCTTTTCAATTGATTGGAACTTCTAGGAAAGAAACAATGATTCCAATGCTTGAGGCTTTGAAAAAATCTGGAAGTCGGAAAGTTTTTATTGTTCATGGTTTGGACGGAATGGATGAAATTAGTATTTCTAGCGATTCTTTGATTGCTAAATTGGAAGATGGAAAAATTAGTGAAATTCAAACTATTAATCCTGAGGAATTTGGAATTAATAAATCGCCAATTGAATCGATTAAAGGTGGAGATGCAAAATATAATGCTGCAAAAATTATTGAGCTTTTAGATGGAAAAAGATCGTCTTATCAAGATATTGTGGTTTTGAATTCTGCGTTTGCATTGCTAGTTGCTGGAAAAGTTTTGAATGTTCAGGAAGGAATTTTAATGGCAAGAAATGCTCTTGAGAATGGTCAGGCTAGAGATAATTTTCGAAAGTTGATCAGGAAATAATATTAAAATACATTAGGGCAGGTCTTGCTCCATCTTGAAAAAAAAGTTCGTGGTCAAAGCATTCATCTAAAGATCAATTTTTTTAAAACAGTGTTTTGGTTATTCAGAGGTTCCTTAAGTAGTTTGAACTTTTTTGCGTTTTACAAACCAAATGTAGACCAAGGTAAATAAAATACATAAAGTCAAACAAGACAGTACGGCAATATGTAGATATTGTTTGATTAGTTCTTTGTTTTCTCCAATTAAAAATCCCAGATAGGTTAATATTGTTACCCATATTGCTGATCCTGCGAAAGTGTAGAGGCAGAATTTGCCAAAATTCATTTTAGCAATTCCAGCGGGAAGTGAAATATATTGGCGAATTCCTGGAACTAGGCGACCAGTAAAAGTTGAAAATGAGCCGTGATCATTAAAAAATTTCTCAAATTTATTGATAGTTTTTTCGCTAATAAAAAAGAATTTTCCAATTTTAAATAAGATTGGTCTTCCAAAATAAAATGCTAGAGAATAATTAAATATAGCTCCAGAAAGACTTCCAGCAGTTCCACAAATGATAACTAAATAAATATTGAATTTACCGTAAGATGCGGCAACGCCAGCGGGAACCATGATGATTTCGCTGGGAAAAGGAAAGAAAGAACTTTCTAAAAACATGCCGATGAAAATTCCTAAATAGCCAATTTTATCAATTAGAATTACTAGATAATCTAGTGTGAGCTGAAAATAGTTAGTTAAAAGTTCCATTATTTTACTTCAGTAGTTGGTGAACAAAAGGGGAAACCTTATCTTTGTTAGAAGGGTTTAAGTGTTTTGGGGAATTAATTAAATGAATAATTTGTTGGTAGGTTTCGCTTAAATTATCGTTAATTAGGATATGATCATATTCATCGAAATGACTCATTTCATTTTTGGCCTTTTGCATTCTTTTTAAAACCACTTCTTCACTATCTTCGGCTCTAGTTTTAAGTCTTTTTTGAAGTTCTTCCATAGATGGAGGTAAAATAAAAAAACTAAGAACTTGCTCTTTATTAAACTTTTTTACAACTTGTCTGGCGCCTTGCCAGTCGATATCGAATAAAACTGAATTTTTATCTTCTAATTGTTTTTCAACTTCTTTTTTTGGAGTGCCGTAGCTGTTTTCAAAAACTGTGGCATGTTCGATAAATTCTTCACTTTGCAACATGTCTTTGAATTTATCTTGAGAAATAAAGAAATAATGTTTTCCGTGGGTTTCCGATTGTCTTGGAACTCTTGTGGTTGCCGAGATTGATAATTTAATTTGAGGATTGTTTTCTACCAGCATTTTACAAAGGGTAGATTTTCCAGCTCCGGAAGGAGAGGAGATAATGATTAGAAGAGGGGGCACGGTTTTTGTAGTTACTAGTTACTAATTACTAGTTACTAATTTCTGAGTTACGCTTTGTAACTAGTAATTAGTAACTAGTACTTATTTATTTATTCGTCTTTTACGATAGCAATATCTGGAGCGTCAATAGCTTTCATGCCAACAACGTGATATCCAGAATCGACGTGAAGAACTTCACCAGTAACGCCGCTTCCAAGCTCACTAAGCAAGAATACGCCAGCACCGCCAACATCTTTTAAATCGATATTTCTTTTAAGTGGAGAGTTGTATTCGTTCCATTTGAAAATGTAGCGGAAATCGCCAATGCCACTGGCTGCTAGAGTTTTTACAGGTCCTGCAGAAATTGCATTTACTCTAATATTATCTTTTCCACAATCTGCCGCTAAATATCTAACGCTGGCTTCTAGTGCCGCTTTTGCAACACCCATTACATTGTAGTGAGGAACAACTTTTTCAGCGCCGTAATAGCTGAGAGTGATGACTGAACCGCCACCAGCTGCTTTCATTAATTTTTCACCAGCTTTACAAACTGCAACCAAAGAATAACAAGAGATATTCATGGTGTTAGTGAAGTTTTTAGGGCTAGTATCAAGGAACCTTCCGCGAAGTTCATCTTTATCGGAATAAGCGATAGCGTGAACGATGAAGTCTAATTTACCCCATTTTTTTTCTAATTCTGCAAAAACTGCATCGATTGAAGATTGATCGGTAACATCACAAGGAAGAACGATGTCTGAACCAAGAGATTGAGCTAAAGGTTCAACTCTTTTTTGTAGGGCTTCGCCTTGATATGTGAAGGCTAATTCTGCGCCATATTTTTTAGCATCTTGAGCGATACCCCAAGCGATTGAGCGATTATTTGCAACGCCCATAATCAAACCTTTTTTTCCTTGTAGAATTGTCATAAAAATTATTGTTTTAAGTTGTCTAAGTAATGAAGTAGTAAGTTAAATAATGCTAAAAATTTCCAACTTGGATGCCAAAATTAATAAAGCCAAGATAGTTTTTGTTTATTTTGGACTTCAAAAAGATCGATTTTATCTTTCTTTTGCAAGGTTAAGCCAATGTCGTCGAGTCCTTCTAATAAACAATGTTTTCTAAAACTGTCGATTTCGAATGAATATTTTTTATTACCAGCACTAACTTCTTGTCTTGGTAAATCAATATTAAAATTATTGTCGGAATTATTTGAAAATTGCATTAATTCTTCAACTTGATCTGCGGGAAGAACGATTGGTAAAATGCCATTCTTAAAGCAGTTATTGTAGAAAATATCGGCAAAAGAAGTGGAAATGATGCATTTAATTCCAAAATCAAACAATGCCCAAGGAGCATGTTCGCGGCTTGAGCCACAACCAAAATTGCTTCCAGTAATTAAAATTTGAGAATTTTTGTATTCAGGTTTGTTTAAAACGAAGTCTTTAACCTCTTTTCCTTGCTCATCAAAACGCATTTCAAAGAAAAGATTTTCTCCAAGACCAGTTCTTTTAATGGTTTTAAGAAATTGCTTAGGAACGATCATGTCGGTGTCGATATTGACAAGATCAATCGGAGCTGCTTTTGCTTCTAGTTTGTTGAATTTTTCCATAATTGAAATCTTTGAGAAATTTAGGAATTAAAAAGACGAATTAAAGCAATAAATCATTAATTTACAAGTGATTTTAGAAGGTTTTGCCGGTTTAAAGAATTAACGTATGTTAACACCATCGATAGTGGTTTTGTCTCTTAAAGCTATTCTGGCAAAATGTTTTTCAACATGGCTAAATTCTTTTGGGTCTCTCGGGTCTATTTTGCTGGCTTTAGCTCTTTTTGATGCTCTCCCTAAATCAACTTGACCTAGATTCCTAAATCTTTTTCCAGAAATTGCTCCAGTTTTAACTCGGTGAATAAAAGATTTATTAGCTTTTCTATCTTGGAATCCGGTGTCTTTGGCCTGTTGTTTAATTTCAACGCCTCTGTTGTCCCAAACATCGTCGTCTTCATTAATTCTCTCGTTTGTTTGACCGGCTGCATTGATTGGATTAATTGGATTGTCAATCTCAACATTTTCTTCAGCATTCTGTGTGGTAAGATTTTGATTTCTTCCTTCTGAAGATTTTGAACTAATCTCCTCAAGTCCACCAATTTCATGGTCTAAACTGCGGAGAGCTTGACTTGTAGGTGTAATATCTTTTTGTGTGTGTTTTACTGCAAAGCTACCTTTTTTAGTTATTTTTTCTTGAGGTTTTTTTGCTTCAAGGTTCTTTTTGAGATGCTTGGTTTTCTTTATTCTGTGATCTTCATCGCGATCGGAAATGAAATTAACGTCACTTTCTTCATCGTCATCTTCTTCTCGCTTAAGGAGTTGTTCTTGATAAGAAGTTTTGGAATTTTTAATATTATTAAGTTCAGACAGAACCTTCTTCAGAGTCTTAGCTTTATTGTATTTTTTGATTACTTCTAGCTCTTCTTTTGATATTGATGCCATAAAAATCTATTAATTTTTTGCTGCTCAAGAGTTGCAGATAAATGTTCTTTTGATATTTTTTTAAGCAATAATAATTAAATTAGATATTCGATTCAACACATTTAAAGCGTTGCTCAATTTCTCGTCATCAGATTTGTTTTTCATTAAAAATAACACTTTATGACCTTGAAGTTTAATTTGGTTTTTGCTGGAAAACACCATTTCTAGAAGTTTGTCGCCATCTGCAAAATGATTATTCTTAAAAGAAATCAAAATTCCTTGCGAGACAATTTCAAGTTTTTCAATATTAACTTCCCGACAAAGATTTTTTAAATACGCCATTTCCAAGAGATTTTCAATTTCAATGGGCATTTTTCCGAAGCGATCAATAATTTCGCTGGAAATTTGTTCTTGATCTTCTTTATTTTTAATCCCAGCAATACGCTTGTAGAGTTGCATTCTAATTTGCAAATCATCAATGTATTCCTCGGTAATTAATAGAGAAATTCCTAGTTTAATTTGAATTTGAAAATCTTCTTCAGCTAGTTCTATTTCGGCAACATCTGTGGAATTTGAGGAATTTTTATTTTTCGGATCTAATGCTTGAGAATTGCGTTTTTTCAATTTCTTAATTTCGTCAAGCAACATCGATTGATAAAGCTCGGCGCCAGTTTCTCTAATGTGACCAGATTGTTCGTCGCCCAAAATATTACCACTTCCTCTAATATCCATGTCGTGAGAAGCTACTGAAAATCCTGAGCCAAGAGTTTCAAGTCTTTTAATTACCTCTAATTTCTTTCTGGCAATTTCGCTTAAATTATGAACTTTGGTGGTGAAATAACAATATCCACGAGTCTTTCCACGACCAACTCGTCCACGAAGTTGGTAAAGCTGGGCCAATCCGAAATGTTCAGATTTGTAAATAATCATGGTATTAGCAAAAGAAATATCGATGCCCGATTCCACAATTGTGGTGGAAAGTAAAACATCAAATTTACCGTCGTAAAAATCATTCATTTTAGCATCAAGATCGTTTGCCGGCATTTGTCCATGGGCAATTTCAATTTTAACCTCAGGGATTTGCTTAGATAAATTGTCGAAAAGTTGATTCAAATCAGAAATTCTCGGAACTACAAAAAACACCCTACCGCCGCGCTGATATTCTCGAAGTATGGCCTCGCGAATGATGACAGAATCGTAGGGCATGACATAATTTCGAACCGCCATTCGATCTGCGGGCGGCGTGGCAATGATGCTAAGTTCCTTAACACCGCTTAGCGACATTTGCATTGTGCGCGGAATTGGCGTGGCAGAAAGAGTTAAGATATGCACTTCGCTGCGGAATTCTTTCAAGCGTTCTTTTTGAATAACTCCAAAATGTTGTTCTTCATCAACAATCATTAATCCAAGTTTCTTGAATTTAATATTTTTGTTTAAAAGCGCGTGAGTACCAATGACAATGTCGATTTTTCCATTTTCTAAATCTTGCTTAATTTTCTTGGCTTCTGCAACTGTTACCATTCTAGAAAGTTGGGCGATTTTAATGTTGGTTCCGGAAAATCTGGCAACGAAGTTTTTGTAATGCTGGCGGCAGAGCAGGGTGGTTGGGGTAATGATTGCAGTTTGATATTTAGTGCTAACGCACTCTTTATTTTTAAGAACG
>JBLHNE010000040.1:0-10089 GCA_047619265.1 Rickettsiales bacterium
AAAATCATCACCATCAACCATTGCTTCAATGACGATTTCCAAATCTCTTTTTAGTGGTCCATAACCATCAGATTTATAATTATCTTCCAGAATGGTTTCTTCAAGAGAATAGACCAAAATTGCTGGCAAAGATTGATCAAAAAGAGACAAAGATCTATTGCTGTAAATTCTGTCTTTTGCATCAGTTAAATAGACCGATTCGACATTTGTTTTCAGTAAATCAATTATAGAATTTCTGATTATTGCTCGTGGATGATTAATGTTGCTCATGAAGGATTATTTTTTTACTAACAGGAATATGTGTTTGATCTGGTTAATTCGCTTTTAGAAGATTTCTTGGAGTTGGATCTCTATTTTATAAAATCTCCTTTGGCGTCTTCTTCGGCGTCGTCTTTGGGCGTCTTAGAAATTATTTTATGAGTTGAAGATTCTGTTTTTCAATTATCTTTTCAACTTCGTTTAATATTCTATAACCAAAATCACTGGCCTTGGAATGTTGATATTTTATCAAATCATCAACTCTTCTTTGAGCAACCTCAATTGCCTTACAGCCATAAGTTTCTATTAAGATCTTGGCCTCTATTTTTTCGTTAGAATCCATGGTAAGATTTAAAGCTATAGGTTAATAATTGTTGCAAACTTGCAGGCCAGAATATTTAGGCCAGAATATTTAGGCCAAATATTTAGGCCAGAATATTTAGGCCAAATATTTAGGCCAAATATTTAGGACAGAATATTTAGGGCAGAGCCGATCTTGTGCTATAAAAAGAGGAAAGATTAACGAAAGAAGATTGATAGTTTTTTTTGGAGTTTTTTTTGGGCGGACTCTCAAATGATAAATGGAATATAGAAAAAAATTCATCGCTATGTCCACTACTATTTTTCCTTTGTCGCGCCTTGTCGTGTCAAGCTTATTGCTGTCATATTTAATCAATAACCTTTTTGATTTTTGTTAATGGCTGATTGATAAATTGCACCAAATCCAGTCTTTAAATGAATTTGTTGCTACAGCATTTAGGACAAAAAATATAGCTCAATATCATCAAAGAACCCTTATCAGATCTTTAGCAATATTGAAGATTTATATTTTTATTTTTTTGGAAAAATAGTAGAAACAACCAGAAATATAAGATGATTTGCCGGCTGTTTTTCGGATACATTTTTAAATGTTGGAAGGAATATAGGGTCAAACTTGTCGCTATGTCCACCACTATCTAAGCATTGTCGCGCCTTGTCATGTTAAGTGTATTTATGACATATTATGCCAAATTAAATTTTGGGATATTTTCAAAAAAAATATTAGATTACCCAATGGTCAAGAAAAATTTAGGAAAGTAGCATTATTGATTCTCCTCAAAATAATGCTTGATTAAATCTAATTGCCCTTCATATCGATAATTTTGAATCTCATCTATTTTCCTCAAAACCACCTCATCAATTTCATATTTTTTGCGATAATTAAGATCAACTTCACTTACCAGGCGACATAAGAAAATCACAAAACCATTATCAGCAACATGCAATCTTTTTAGCACTTTCACATTCACACCACTTTCTTCAAAAGTTTCCCTATGCGCTGTGCAAGCGGCAGATTCACCTTTTGCAGATGTTCCAGCAGGAATGCTGTAATGATTGCGGCTTTTAACCAAAAGAATTTTTCCCTCCTCGATTATCAAACAACCAGCATTAGCTTTTGATTTATCGGTTTTTAAATTTTCCGACAAATTGCAATCTGGAATTTCCATAAAAAACTCATCAATCACAACATAAATTTTTCCATATGATAAATAGCCAGCAATTATCAATAAAATCAAAAGACGCGGCAAAAGGCGATCTTTCCAAAAAGGTGTTTTCAGGGAGTTTTTGGTTTTTTGTTTACTCATACTATTTCCCATCTTTAGATGGAAAATAATATCGCTAAAATCTTTGATTTTAGTGCGCTCGCGCAGCGAAAGCGTGATTAGAAATGGTATCATTTATACGATAATTTTTGATGATTGAAAATCTCTAGATAATTTTATTGCTAGTTTAGAAAAATTATACACAATAGATGCAAGAGCTATTTAATTTATTAACAAGGTCTTAATTTCGTAAGTTTTTAGCACATCTTAGTTTCTCGTATTCTAAATTGATTCACTTCAGATTTATTTAATTATCTCCCCATTTAATTCATTAAAAACGCTTTATGTTTCTTTCCCACATTTGGGCAAGAAATAATTATAAATCTAAATTAAAATTAAAAATGGCAACAGGTATAGTAAAATGGTTTAATCCAACTAAAGGTTATGGTTTTGTTCAACCAGACGACGGAAGTCAAGATGTCTTCATCCACATCAGCAAGCTTGAAGAAAAAGGCATTCCAAACTTAGATGAGAATCAAAAAATTTCTTACGATACAGAAGATAATAGAGGCAAAACATCTGCAACTAATATCGAACTTATCAACTAAGTTCTACGATTCACTTTAAGTTCTTATCGGTAAATCCCATAAGACAATTGAGCAATCAATTTAAAGTGAATCATGATCAAGTTGGAGTTTAATTAAACTCCAACTTGTGATTTTGGCTTATGATTTTGGCTTATGATTTCAATATTATTTATTTCCCTCTTTTCGACATCTCTCCTTTTTACAAAAACTCCCATCTAAATTATTTTTTAAAACAATCTAAGCATTACACCTCAAAATACTTTCCTGTAATTTCTGCTTACAAACACAATCTTTCAAATAAAAATAAGTCTCATCTTTAATAATTGTTAAAGTCGATGGCTCCGTACCTAAAAACACTGCAATCTTAAGAAACCGCTCGAATTGCCAAATCAATTTCGCTGCTAATTCTGGCTTTATCTCTTCCTAAAATTCCTTTCAAAACCAAATGATTTGAAGCGTGATCGCTGCGGAAAATTGTTTTGTTTAAATCTAAATTTTCCATCAATAACCTCATTTCTTCAAATAATTCCAGCTTAGTGAGAAATTTCCAATCGCCGTTAAAGCCTTTTTCAAAGCGCTCAGAGCCAAGAGGAAATTCCAAAACTAAGGTCGATAAATATTCTGGCTGCGCCAAATTCATCAATTTTGCTGAAGCCAAAATATGCTGCTTACTATATTTAGCCCCACCAAGTCCATTTAGAATCATTACCGAACTTTTAATTCCAGCAGCTTTAATTTTTTTCAAAGCGTCGAGCGAAGTTTCAAAAGTTTCTCCTTTTTCAATCAAACCCAGCAATTCTGTATCGCCAGTTTCACAGCCAATATAAAGGATTTTTAAGCCCAAATCATGCAATTCTTTCAAATCAGCAACAGATTTATTGAGCAAATTACGAGGAAGACAATAGGAAGTAATGCGCTGCAAATTTGGAAAATAACGATTAATCAATTCCAAAATGTCTTTTAACCTTCTCATTGAAAGAGCAACGGCATCGCCATCAGCTAGAAAAACTCTCGAAACCGGATAATTATTCTCAACTAAAAATTTCAACTCTTGCTCAATTTCATCAAGAGATTTTGGCTTGAAGCGTTTTTCTTCATTTTTATACATATCGCAAAAAGTGCATTTATTCCACGAGCAACCGTTGGTAACTTGTAAAATTAAAGATTTCCACTCACTTGGTGGGCGAAAAACTGGCTCGATGTAATTTAATGGATACATGTGATTTAATTTTTTAATGATTCAAGAAAAGTCTTATTTGAGAAATAATTTTATATTTGAAAAAATTTGAAGTTATTTTCATTATTTGATTAAAAATATCAGTAAAAACCTCGCAAAAACTTAATTCTTCTTGACTTAAAGCAAAATAAAAATAACATCCGCCGTCCTTTATTTTCCTACTTACAAATATTTATTTTTATAGAAAGATGGCTCCAAAACCTAAATCTTCAAAAGCAAAAAGAAACGCAATCCTTTTCAAAATGGTCAGTACCGCTGGAACTGGTTTTTTCTACACTGCAAGACGTAATCCAAAACAAAAACCAACAAAAATGGTTTTCAATAAATACGATCCAATCGTTAGAAAGCACGTTGAATTCAAAGAACAAAAATTAACTTCTTAATCTAATTTAAGTTCCTAAAAAATAATTTAGGAACTTAAATTTAAGAAATATTTCTAAATCTTAGGAAATCCTTATCAAAAGGATAATTACTTCTTAAGATTTGGAATCTAGTCCAAAAATAATTTCACTAACTATTTCCCCTCTTCCCTTGACAAAAAACTCCCTAAATAACATTGTTATTGACGCCATAAAAGTAGCTGAACAAGCTGCAATTGCTTGCTACGATTGGATTGGAAAAGGCGATGAAAAACTAGCAGATCAAGCAGCCGTTAACGCTATGAGAGAGGAACTTAATAAAATGAATATTGCCGGAACCATAGTTATTGGCGAAGGCGAAAGAGACGAAGCTCCAATGCTTTTCATTGGCGAAAAAGTAGGAAAAGGAAATCTTGAAGTAGATATCGCCCTTGATCCTTTAGAAGGAACCACAATTTGCGCAACCGCCAACCCAAATTCTCTAGCTGTAATTGCTTTTGCCAATAAAGGCGGATTTTTGCACGCACCCGATGTTTATATGGATAAAATCGCCGTTGGCGGCGGTTTACCACTTGGCGTTGTTGATCTTGACAATTCTCCACAAAATAATCTTAAAAATTTAGCTCTTGCTAAAAAATGCAATATTTCTGATTTAACCGTGATGATTCTCCAAAGAGACCGTCATCAAGAAATTATCGCCAAATGCCTTGAAGCTGGTGCCAAAGTTAAATTAATCTCCGATGGCGATGTCGCTGGAATAATTGCTACCACAGATTCTAAAGCAACCGGAATTGATCTTTATTTAGGAAGCGGAGGAGCTCCAGAAGGCGTTCTTGCAGCGGCGGCGCTTAGAACAACAGGTGGACAAATGATGGGTCGCCTACTTTTTGATGAAGGCGAGAAAGTAGATTCAAAAAGACAAATCCAAAGAGCAAAAGAAATGGGCATCACCGATTTAAACAAAAAATACACTACCGAAGAAATGGCAAAAGGCGATGTTCTATTTGTCGCTTCTGGCGTAACTAATGGTGAAATGCTTGATGGAATCAAAAAATCAAACAACAGAACAATTGTTAATTCTTTAATTATGAATTCGTTTGAAAAATCAGTTAAAAAAATCTTATCTACTTACTATTAAAAAATTACAATTTGTAGTTAAATCAATAACTTGTAACTCAACTACTTACTCACTTACTAAAATAATCCTATGAGCAATCTACAAATCAATTCCCAATATATTAAAGATTTATCTTTTGAAGTTCCAAATTCTCCTGAAATTTTTCTGAATCCAACATCAAAACCAGATATCAGCCTATCAATCGATATTGACGCTACAAGATTATCAGTTAATGCTTTTGAAGTTGTTTTAAAAATTACTGCCAATGCTACAGGAAATGAAAAAACTATTTTCGTTTGCGAACTTAGCTATGCCGGTGTTTTTACTTTAGATGAAAAATTACAAGACGAAAAAGAGATCGAACAAGTTCTATTGATCTATTGCCCAAATATTCTTTTTCCTTTTGCTAGAAGAATTATTGCTAGCTCCACAATTGATGGCGGTTTTCCACCATTAATGCTAGAACCAATTGATTTCGCTGATCTTTACAATAAAAGAGCAACTCAAGTTAAATAATTAATTTTCTGACTTCGTTAAAACTGATTCAATGACCAACCAAGAAATTACCAGAAAGATTACCAGAAAGATTACTCGGGCTTTAATTTCCGTTTCCGATAAAACCGGAATTGTTGAATTGTGTAAATTTCTAAGCGCGAAAAATGTTGAAATCATCTCAACTGGTGGCACTTTCAAATTACTAACCGAAAATAAAATTCCGGCCAAAGACATTTCAGAATTTACTAATTTTCCAGAAATTATGGATGGCAGAGTTAAAACTCTTCACCCCAAAGTTCATGGGGCTTTACTTTCGGTTTTAGACAATCCTAATCATCAAAAACAAGCTGAAGAAAACGATATTTCCTGCATCGATCTAGTTATTGTTAATCTTTATCCTTTCGTCGAAACAGTCAAAAAAGGCGCAGACTATGATACTGTAATTGAAAATATCGATATTGGTGGCCCATCAATGATTCGTTCTGCTGCCAAAAACCATCTTTACAAAACCGTCATAACAGATGCCAAAGATTACGATGCGCTAAAAGAAGAGCTAGAAAATAATGCTGGCGCAACCAGCCTTGAATATCGTAAATCAATGGCCAGAAAGGCCTTCACAACAACTGCAAATTACGATTGCGCCATCGCCTCTTATTTTACCGACAATCAAGAAGTTGATTTTTCTGCAAAAATACTCGCAGCCGCAACTTTAAAACAAACTTTGCGCTACGGAGAAAATTCTCACCAAAAAGCCGCTCTTTATGCTAATGATTTTGTAAATTCTGGAATTGCCTCGGCAGCTCAATTACAAGGAAAAGAGCTCAGCTACAATAATTTTAACGATTCTGACGCAACTTTTAACATTGCCCTAGAATTTGAAGAGCCAGTTGCCGTTATCGTTAAACATGCCAATCCTTGCGGTGTTGCTATTGATAGCAATATTTTAAGCGCCTATAAAAAAGCATTCGAAGCGGATTCCAAAAGTGCCTTTGGTGGAATTGTTGCGTTAAACCGCAAAGTTGATAAAGATCTAGCGGAAATTATTTCCAAAATTTTCTACGAAGTAATCATTGCTCCTGATTTTTCCGATGAAGCTTTACAAATTTTTGAAAAGAAAAAGAATCTACGCCTCCTAAAGCTTCCTTTCGTTAAGCAACTAGGTTCTAAACAAGTAAAATCAATATCTGGCGGATTTTTAGTTCAGGATAATGATTTTGCTAAAATTGCGATAGAAAACCTTAAAACTGGCGGAATTGTTGCGCCTAGCGAAGACCAAAAAGAACAACAAATTTTTGCAATGAAAATTTGCAAACACGTAAAATCTAACGCCATTGTGGTAGTTAATAATTTTCAAACCGTAGGAATTGGCGCTGGGCAAATGAATCGTGTTGATTCGGTCGAAATTGCCTGCAAAAAAGCGGCAAATTTTGTTGATTTGGAAGGGAATATTAGCGATAAAGCGCAAGGCGGAATTCTAGCCTCCGATGCCTTCTTCCCTTTTCCAGACAATATTGAAATTGCCCATAAATATGGAATTTCAGCCCTAATAGCACCATCAGGATCAATTAAAGATGGAGAAGTGATAATTGCTGCAGATAGCCATAAAATCGCCTTATCATTCACTAGCACAAGACATTTCAAGCATTAAACGAGGTCTTATTGATAAAAATATATCAATATTTTTTATATTTAATCAGATTAAATTAAAATACAGCCTTCGATAAAATTCGGGTTTAGCAATCCTAATCCTTAAATTTTAAGCCTTTTTCACAAATTCTGATTTTAAATTCATCTTGCCAATGCCATCGATTTTACAATCAATATCGTGGTCGCCACCAACAATACGGATATTTTTAACTTTAGTGCCGACTTTAACCATTAAAGACGATCCTTTAACTTTCAATCCCTTAATGACAGTTATGGAATCTCCATTGCGAAGAATTGTACCGTTAACATCTTTTACCACGTCTTCATCAGGTAATTCATCGGCCGAAGCCTCTGTTTTTGACCATTCAAAAGAACAATCCGGACAAACATAATTATCACGAACTTCATAGATATATTCGCAAGAACAACGGCTACAATTTGGTAATTTATCAGTCATATTTTGATTTTAAAATTATGAAGTAGAATTGGGAAAAATGTATCTTGCAATAAGGTTGCAAGCTTTGCAATGTAAGTCTTAATAACCAAGCTCTGCGAATCTATTTAACACCCAATTAAAATATGCTTCTTTCCTTTATCTTAATTAAAATATTAGTTTCAATTTTAGCAGTTGCAGGTCTTGCGATAATTACCGAGAAATATTCTCCATCCTTTTCAGGAATTTTATCTGGATTCCCACTTGGGTCAGCAATTACGCTATTATTCTATGGCCTTGAAGTTAACGCCGATTTTGCAGCAGAAAGTTCGAGTTACTCATTTTTAAGCCTAATTTCCTGTCAAATTTTTATTTATGTTTATTATTTATCGATCTTAAAAATAGATAAATTTAACCCTAAGTTTAATCCTCTAATATGTACATTTTTAGCAACTTTGGCTTTTTTTATCTCTTCTTACTTGTTTGAGAAAATACATCTTTCCTTACATATGAACCTTGCTGCAGCGCTAATCTCAATAATAATATTTAGCTATCTTTTCAGAAAATTTCCCGAAGTAAAAATTAAAAACAGAATCAAATTAACCATGAATAACATTTTAGTTAGATCGGCAGGAACTGCTCTAATTGTTATTTTGATTACCTCAATTTCACAAATTGTTGGCGCAAAATGGGCTGGGTTATTTTCCGGATTTCCGGTAATAGTGCTTCCCCTAATATTAATTATTCATATTTCTTACAAAAAAGAACATGTTTGCGCAATTATCAAAAATTTTCCCAAAGGACTCGGCGCATTAATCATTTACTTGATGAGTGTTCACAGCTTTTATCCTTTAGTAGGAATTTACTTGGGAACCTTAATTTCTTTTGCGTTCTCCGCGGTTTATTTGGTTCTAATTTTGTTTTTTAAAGCGAGAATAGATCGTAATTAACACCAGAATTTTACGCCAGAATTTTACGAAATATTGTGATTATTTTTGAAAGATTAAGGGAGTTGGTTTTTTAAAGATGAGCTGTAATAAAAATAGAATCATTAGAAATAAAACTTCTTGATCAATTTTAAAGAATGGTGCTGTCACCGGGAATCGGACCCGGGACCTCTTCATTACCAATGACAAGGTTTATTGTTTTATGGTGATTCACCATTCCTTACATCACTTGACAAATAAAGCTCTCATCTCTAATTTATCATTTATTAATCCTTACAAATTTTTGCCATTTTTCATTCATATTGCGGCAACAGAGCGGCAATAGAAATTAATCAATTACAACAATAATTACGATGACCACCAAAATTATTAAAAAAACCAATCCTCAAAAAGATATTTTTACAAAAATTAAATCCCTAATAACTGCCAGCCGCAACCAAGTTGTTAGAGCTGTTAATTCGGCTATGGTTTTAACCTATTATGAAATTGGTAGAATTATTGTGGAAAATGAACAGCAAGGAGCAGATAAAGCAAAATATGGTGAGCAGACTTTGAAAGAGTTAAGCGAAAAGCTAGCTCAAGAATTTGGCAAAGGTTTTTCTAGTAGAAATTTATCAAATATGAGAAGTTTTTATTTATGCTATTCAATTTCGCAGACAGTGTCTGCCAAATCACAAAAATCCGGGGAAATGTCGAGGATTTTAGATAATAATAAATTTCCAAAATCTAACCTCTCTTGGTCGCATTATGTTTTTCTAATTAGATTGGAAGAGCAAGAAAGAAGCTTCTATGAAATTGAAGCCAATCAAAATAATTGGTCAATCAGGGAGTTAGAAAGACAATTCAATAGCGGCTTATTTCAAAGATTATCACTGAGCAGAAATAAAGATGAGGTAAAACAATTATCTCAAAAAGGGCAAATAATTGAAAAGCCGCAAGATTTAATCAAAGAACCTTATATTTTGGAATTTCTGGGTTTAGATGAAAAAGCAAGCTACACTGAAAGCAAATTAGAGCAAGAAATAATCAATAAAATTGAGGATTTTCTGCTTGAACTTGGAAAAGGCTTTTCTTTTGTTGGCAGACAAAAAAGATTCAGCTTTGATGAAGAGCATTTTTTTGTCGATTTGGTCTTTTACAATCGCCTTTTAAGATGCTTCGTTTTAATTGACTTAAAAATTGGCAAGCTTAAACATCAAGATTTGGGTCAAATGCAAATGTATGTTAATTATTATGACCGCTTTGAAAAGTTAGAAGAAGAAAAACCAACCATCGGCATAGTTTTATGTTACGACAAGAAAGACACGCTTGTCGAAATTACCCTTCCCAAAAACAGCAACATTTTCGCCAAAGAATATAAAACCTACCTTCCAACAAAAAAAGAGTTGAAAGAAAAGATGCAAGAAGCAGTCATTTTGAATGAGAA
>JBLHNE010000041.1:0-10084 GCA_047619265.1 Rickettsiales bacterium
TAATTTCTAAATTTGGACCTAAAGATGGGGGGCTCTACAACGATGGCATTAACATTAAAGCTCAAAATGGCGATTCTGTTAAATCTGCAGAAGATGGCGTAGTTGCATATGTTGGCAACGAACTTCGCGGCTATGGCAATTTAATTATTGTTAAACATGCCGGAGGTTGGATTTCTGCCTATGGCCATTTAGACGAAACCAAAGTTAAAAGAGGGGTTAATGTTAAAAAAGGCCAAACTATTGCTCAAGTTGGCTCGACTGGAAATGTTAAATCTCCACAGCTTTATTTTGGTCTTCGAAAAGGTAGAGATGCGGTTAATCCTCAAAAATATTTATAAAAACATCACTAAAATATATTATGCCAATTTCACAAAACGATCTTAATTCCCTAATAACTAAATCTTTTCCAAACGCTAAAATTGAAATAGTCGATTTAGTTGGCGACGACAACCATTACAGCGTCAAAATCATCGACCAATCTTTTGCTGGTAAAAGTAGAATTGAGCAACATAAAATGGTCAATAACGCTTTAAAAGGCTATTTGGGAGATATTCTTCACGCTATGCAATTAAAAACTTCGGCTCAATAAAAGTTGACCAAATATTTATTTTAAATTACAAAAATTTACTTTTCCCTCTAACCTTAATATTTTTTACTATGAGCAGCATCGACCAAGAAATTGAGTTTTTAATTGGAGACAACAAAGTAGTTCTTTTCATGAAAGGAAATAAAGAATTCCCGCAATGCGGATTTTCTGCCGCCGTTTGTCAAATTCTAAGCACGCTAGAAGTTGATTTTATGGATATTGACGTTTTGAAAAATCCAGAGCTAAGACAAGGAATTAAAGATTTCTCTGATTGGCCAACCGTTCCACAGCTTTATGTGAGTGGTGAGTTTATTGGCGGATGCGACATTATTAAAGAAATGTATGAATCTGGCGAATTGCAAGAAGTGCTAGCAGAAAAAGTTGAAGTTAGTTTGTAATTAATCTTTCGCTGCATGATATTTTCTGGAGTTCTATCAAAAATGTCATGCAGTGGAAATTATTCTCTAAATTGATTTCTGAACCAAGTTAATTGCCTCTTCGCATAATTTCTAGTTTTTTGCGAAGCAATTATTTTTGCCTCATCAATATTAATTTCTCCATTCAGAAAAGATTTTATTTCTAAAAATCCAATCGTCTTTTGAATTGTTGCATCTTCCTTCAGATCTTCTTTTAATAAATTTTGAACCTCTTCTATCGCGCCACTTTTAAGCATTAAATCAAATCTAGAATCGCAATTTTGATACAATTCTTCTCGCGGTAAGTTCACATTAATGTGATGAAAATATTCTTTAGGGTAAAAAATTTCGTTGGGCCTATTTTGCCACCAACTAAGGTTCTTGCCAGTTTGTTTCAGAACTCCCAATCTTCTAGCCAATCTTTGTTTATCAAGATTTTCTAAATTTTCTAAATTGTCCCCTAAGTTTCGCAAATCTTGTATTAATTCTTCCCGATCTTCAATTTTTCTAATTGATCTTTCTAAATCTTCATCGGTTTTGGGAATTGTATTAATGCCGTCAATTAATTTAGAAAGATAAAGTCCAGTTCCGCCAACTACAATTGGCAATTTTCCACCTTTCAAAGCCAAATCGATTTGTTTTCTGGCCAAATCCAGCCAAATAGCCAGTGAAGAATTTTGATTGTGTTTTAAAGCGGAATACAAAAAATGGGGTGCAGATTTTGAATCCTCAGCATTGGGCTGAGCAGAAAGAATTGGCAATTCTTGATAAAGTTGAATAGCATCGGCATTAATTATTACCCCGTCTTTTTGGCAGGCAATTTTAGTCGCTAAGGCAGATTTGCCAATGGCTGTGGCTCCAGAAATGACAATGATTTTAGCATTAGGCCCGCATTCATATTCCATAACTCATAAATTTTATAATTTGTTTCTTAGAAGAATCACTCCCAGATCAATATTTAGTAGATTTGTTCTAATGATTGTTGTGCCCACAATTATTGTGCAAATTGTGGCGATTTATGTTTTTTTCTACACATATGTCGACAATATTAGCAAACATATGGCTAGAAGCGTTTTAAGCGAAATGTCTTTTATTAAAAGCTCAATTGGTGTTAAAGGCAACAAGCAATTAGTTGAAGCTTTTTCTCATAGTGTTGATTTAAGATTTTATTACAAACCTCGCACTAAATTAAAACAATTCACTAAAACCAACACTCAAAGATTGGAAGAAAACAAAATTCTCCAATATTTCGATCCGCTACCAATTATCGATCCCATTAATCGCTTTAAAATTGAGCTTGAAAGTAAGGGATTTGCGCCATTTTTCATTATCAAAGACCCAGAAGATGAAGATTTTTTGATCGTTCAAACTCGCCTTAACAAGGGCATTCTAAGCTTTCACGTTCCTGTCAAAAGAATTACCAGCTCTGCCAAATATGTCTTTACGATGTGGCTAATTTTAACCTCAATTCTAACCTCATTAATTTCTATTCTTTTTTTACGAAACCAAATCAAGTCAATTAAAGGTTTAAGTGCTGCTGCTGAAAAATTAGGAAGAGGTTTAAATGCGCCAAATTTTAGACCTTCCGGCGCCAGAGAAATTAGATCGGTTGGCATTTCCTTTATTAGAATGAGAGATCGCATGATGCGCCAAATTGAGGGTCGAACCCAAATGCTTTCTGCAGTTTCACACGATTTAAGAACCCCACTTACTCGCATGAAATTACAGCTGGAAATGATGGCAGAAGATGAAGATGTTCAAGAATTAAAGTCAGATATTTTAGATATGGAAAGAATGATTAATGAATATCTAGATTTCTCTAAATCTGGAAATGTTCAAAGGGAACAAAATAAAGAAATTAATATTAGGGAATATCTGGAAGCGATTGTAGTTTATTATCAAAAAATGGGAAAAGATATCACCAGCAAAATTGATATCCTTAAAGATTTTAAGCTGATTATTAAGAAAAACTCCCTAAAAAGAGCAATTCGCAACTTGGTTGATAATTCTTTTCATTACGGCGATAAAGTAGAAATTTCAGCTAAAATTAATCGCCAAGCTTTAAAAATTATTGTTGATGATAATGGCCCAGGAATTCCAGAAGATCAAAGAAGTGAAATTTTTAAACCGTTCTACCGTATCGACAATTCTAGAAATCTAGACAACACCGGGTCTGGAGGTGGAGCTGGTCTAGGCCTTTCCATCGTGATGGATGTTATTAGTTCGCACGGCGGGAAAATTAAAGTAGATGACAGTTCGCTTGGTGGGCTTAGAATAATTATTTTACTTCCAATCTAAATATTAAAAAAATGACAAGAATTGCAGTAATAGGAACTGGCTATGTGGGTTTAGTTTCTGGTCTTTGTTTTGCTAAAATTGGCCACAACGTTATTTGTGTCGACAATAATCCTGATAAAATAAATCAGCTAGAAAACGGTCAAATTCCTATTTATGAACCGGGTTTAAAGGGGGTTTTAGATGAGGCGGTTTTAAATAAGAAAATAACTTTTAGCACCGACTTGGCAAGCGCAGTAAAAAATTGTCAAGCAGTTTTTATCGCCGTAGGAACTCCACAAAATGAAGAAAACGGCAGCGCAGATTTATCTTTTGTTTTTAAAGTGGCAGAGGAAATTGCTGAGAATATAGATGGATACAAAGTGATTGTCACTAAATCGACAGTTCCAGTTGGAACAAATATGCAGGTTAAAAAGATTATTCGCAAAATTAATGAAGATGCCGATTTCTCGGTTGTTTCCAATCCTGAATTCTTGCGAGAAGGATCGGCCATCGAAGATTTTATGCGCCCCGACCGTATTGTTGTCGGACTAGAAGACGAGCAGGCTAAAGTAGTGATGGCCGAAATTTACAATTATTTTCATAACACTGCGCCGCTAATTTTCACCGATATTGCCACTGCAGAAATGATCAAATATGCCGCCAATTCATTTTTGGCGATGAAAATTTGCTTCATTAATGAAATTGCCGATTTGTGCGAAAAAGTTGGAGCCGATGTGCGTAAATTAAGCCAAGGAATTGGTCTTGATTCTAGAATTGGTAATAAATTTTTAAATCCCGGTCCTGGATTTGGTGGGTCTTGTTTCCCTAAAGATATTATGGCGCTAGAAAATATTTCCCAAAAACACAATGTCGAATTGTCTTTGGTTAATTCAACCATTAAATCGAATCAAATTAGAAAAGAAAGAATGGCCGCCAAAATCATTACCGCCAATGGCGGTAATGTTGAAGGTAAAACTATTGCAGTTCTTGGTTTGGCATTTAAAGGCAATACCGACGATATTCGCTACAGTCCAGCAATTACAATTATTGAAGAGCTAATCAAGAAAGGCGCCAAGGTTAATGCCTACGACAAAGAAGCGATTTTAAATACTAAAAAAGAATTCGGCCCAAATTCGGCAATTTCTTATTTTGAGGATCCATATGAAGCAATCAGAAACGTCGATGCAACAGTAATTGCCACCGAGTGGGATGAATTTAAAGATTTGGATTTAGAGAAAATCAAGCAATATCAAAAAAGCAATGTTCTAATTGATTTGAGAAACATGCTTGATGCTAAAAAAGCTAGAATTTTAGGATTTAAATATTTTGGACTTTAGCCGATATTTATTCCCCTTTTTTGCAACAGTTAAAGAGAAATTAACATTAAGCATATCTTGACACTCGTTAATTCTCATATCTGCATAATCTGTATATATGGAACTAATCTTGATCTGCTAGTATTTTTTTATAAGTTAAAATCCCCTAAAACCTCTTCTCAAATAATATTTGAGACGAGGTTTTAGGGGAAAAATTCTGCTTAATAAGAATTTACTCGTCGAACAATGGCGAAGAAAGATTGTAAAAAAGATTAATGAGAAAAAATGTCATTTTCAAAACCAGCCAAATCTAATGCTGCTCTGGTTTTTAGGAATTTGAAACATTCTTTGGCAGCAGAAGTTCTTCCTTCTCTTTTTAGCATTTCATCGAGCTTTTCTTTCAATTGATGCAAATATAAAACATCACTTGCAGCATATTTTACTTGATCTTCGGAAATTTCCGCATTTCCCCAATCGGAAGATTGTTGTTCTTTGGAAAGGTCAATACCAGCCAATTCTTTACACAAAGATTTCAGGCCATGTGCTTCGGTGTAAGTTCTAACTAATTTTGAAGCAATTTTGGTGCAATAAATATTCTCAATATCAACATTTAAGAAATTTCTAATCACCGCAACGTCGAAGCGTGCAAAGTGGAAAATTTTCAAAACTTTAGGATCGGATAATAATTTCTTAAGATTTGGAGCCGCGTAATTATTAATATCGAATTTAACCAAATGAGCCTCGCCATTTCCGCTGGAAATTTGAAGTACACAAAGTCGATCACGATAATGTTTAAGTCCGGTAGTTTCGGTATCGATGGCAATTGAATTGCCAAGATCTAGATCGGCAGGAAGATCGTTTTGATAAAGAAAATTCATTTTTAGTTATTATTTATTAGTTATTAGTTATTAGGTCTCAATTATTAATTAATAATTAATAATTAATAACTAATAATTATTTAAAGCTTTCCTTTGGTGGAAATGATTTTGCCCTCTTGTCTAGGGTCGATTGCAACGGCAATTTTTAGAGATTTAGCAAGACCTTTAAAGCAAGATTCAACAATGTGGTGATTGTTAATTCCATAGAGATTTTCGATGTGCAAATTGCAACCAACAGCGGCGGCAAAAGCAAAGAACCATTCGCGGAAAAGTTCTGTGTCCATTTCGCCAACTTTATCGCGTTTAAATTCAACATTAAAAACTGGATAAATTCGACCCGACAAATCAAGAACCACGCGGGTCAATGTTTCGTCCATAGGAATGTAGAAAAAACCGTAGCGATTAATACCTTTTTTATCGCCGAGAGCCTTTTTAAAAGCCTCGCCAAGCGCAATGGCTGAATCTTCAGTTGTGTGGTGAAAATCGATGTGAAGATCGCCAGAAACTTTAAGATCAATGTCAATCAAGCTGTGTTTGGAAAGTTGTTCCACCATGTGGTCTAAAAAGCCAATTCCGGTGTTAACCGAAAAGTTTCCAGTTCCATCAAGATTGACTTTGGCAAAAATCTTGGTCTCGTTAGTATCTCTTTGAATTTCGGCAATTCTCATTTTTAGATATTTTTAATTAAGCGTTTTTCAAATTTGTCGCGACAAAATCCCAATTAACCAATTTATCTAGGAAAGTTTCCATGTAGGTTGGACGAGCATTTTGAAAGTCTAAATAGTAAGCATGTTCCCAAACATCCATGGTCAAAAGTGGAGTTGCGCTGGTGGTAAGTGGAGTTAGTGCATTTGCAGTTTTAGTAACTTTTAATTTGCCATTTTCCAAAACTAACCACGCCCAACCAGAACCAAATTGAGTAGCTCCTGCTGTTTTAAATTCAGCTGTGAAATTTTCAAATGATCCGAAATCAGCTTCAATTTTAGCCAAAAGTTCGCCAGTTGGTTTTCCGCCACCATTTGGTTTCATTGAATTCCAATAAAATGTGTGATTCCAAACTTGAGCAGCATTGTTGAAGATTCCAGCTTTTGCAGAATCTGCAGCTGAGATTTGAACAACTTCTTCCAAAGATTTTCCAGCAAGATCGGTTCCTTCAATCAATTTATTTAAATTAGTGACATATGCTTGGTGATGTTTTCCATAGTGAAAATTAATGGTGTTTTCGCTGATGAATGGCTCTAGAGCATTTTTTGCGTATGGTAGATTTGGAAGTTGATGAGTCATTTTAGATCCTTTTATTGATTGATTAAAATTGATTAAATTATTTTTCTTACAAGACAGAAGAAAAGCTGTTGAGCTTATTAAGGCCGTTTTTAGTAATTTTCGTTTTGAAATTTTCATATAACAGAAAATATGAATTTTTTTATGTAAGTCAACTTTAAGGAGTCTTTTTGATACTTTTATCTTCGAGAGTTTTATTTGGAGGCTTTTAAGGAATATGACAGCTTTGAATTATTAAAAAAATAAAACCGATAAAAATCCTTGAATGAAAATTTAAAACCTATTTACTAACAAACTCACCAAACCTTAACCGCCACTTCAAAAACCTAAAATCATGAACAAAAACAAAATCGAAATTTTCACCAACTCCAATAATGAAGCTTCAATAGAAGTTCATTTTGAAAATGAAACTGTTTGGCTTAGTCAAAAACAAATGGCCGAACTTTTTGGTCGAGACAGAGCTGCAATTACCCAACATATCGGCAATGTTTTTAAGGAAGGGGAATTAAAGGAAAAATCAGTATGTAAGGATTTCTTACTAACTGCAAATGATGGCAAATCAGACAAAACAAAATTTTATAATCTTGATGTCATTATTTCTGTTGGCTATCGCGTAAAATCAAAACAAGGAACTCAATTTAGAATCTGGGCAACCCAACTTCTAAAAACTCATTTAGTTCACGGCTACACAATTAATCAAAAACGCCTCGATCAATTACAGCAAACCATCGAACTAATCAGTAAAAATCAAAGATCTATTTATTATTAATCTTCTTAAAAAATTAAAATAATCCAGATCTGGACTAGACTAGCTTCACTCCTCTTTTGTGCGGATTATCTTAAAAATATCTTAAAAATGACAGATCTTAAAAAATACATCCTCGATATTCCAGATTTTCCCAAAAAAGGAATCATCTTTAAAGACATTTCCCCTCTATTATCGGGAAAATTTAAAGAAGCGATTTTGGCTTTAGAAAGTTTATTTTCCACTAGCGAATGGGAAGATATTGATTTTATTGCTGGAGTGGATGCTCGGGGTTTTATTTTTTCATCAGCTCTGGCCATGCATTTAAACAAAGGATTTGTCATGATTAGAAAAAAAGGCAAATTGCCGCCTCCCAATATTTCTAGTTCATATTCTCTAGAATACGGAGAAAGCGCAGTGGAAATGAGCGCTGGAACTGGAAAAATCATCATTATTGACGATGTTTTAGCAACCGGAGGAACTTTGGAAGCATCAGCCAATTTGTGCGCCAAAGCCGGATATGAAGTAAAAGGAATAGCGGCGCTAATTGATCTTAAGTTTTTAAATAATTTTACATGGAACAACATTCAACCAAGATGCGTAATTAAATATGATCAATAATAATATCCTCATCGCCATGGCTCTTGAGTCGGAATGTCGAGGCAGATTCGCCAAAGAAAATATTATCTACACCGGAGTTGGGAAAATTAACGCGGCTTACAATTTAACCAAAATAATAGCAAAGAAAGCGCCCAATATTGTTGTCAATCTGGGCAGCGCAGGCAGCACTAAATTTAATAGTGGCGAAATTGTGAATTGCACTAAATTTGTTCAAAGAGACATGAATGTGCAGCCGCTTGGTTTTGAAAAATGGGTGACTCCGTTTGAAAAAGAAGATTCCGCCATATTAAATTATGGCAAAAGACTACTTCATTTAAAGGAAGGAATTTGTGGCACGGGAGATAGTTTTGATGTTTCGTCAAGTTTAGAAACATACGATGTAGTCGATATGGAATCCTATGCTTTGGCAAAAATATGCAAGGCAGAAAATGTAGAATTTATCTGCATAAAATACATTACAGACGGAGCCGATGGCAAAGCGGCAAACGATTGGAGCGCGGCCCTAGAAGCTGCTTCAAGAAAATTGTTTGATGAATATGCGAATGTTCAAAAATTATTAGCAAGGTAAAATCGTCAAGAGAAAAGACTGATTGCAGATAGATTTTATTAATTGATTCTCTTCCCTAAATTATAAAATAAATTAGTGTTTGACGAGAAAACCTTGAGCCCACTTTTATTTAGCGAGGAAGCGCTATTTTTTATAAAAGCGGGTTTAATAAGGGGAGCTTAAGAGGGAAATTTTAAACAAAATTCAGCGCCTTCACCCAAAGCAGATTTACAAGAAATATCACCATCAAAAGCCTGCATTACTCTTTTGCAAAATGGCAAACCAAGACCAGTTCCACCCTTTTTATTCGAGGTGAAAAAATCATCAAAAATAAACTCCAATTTATCGGCAGGAATGCCAATTCCATCATCTTTAAAATAAAGACATCTATTATCTTCATCTAACCAGATCTTGATATTTGCTTTGTAGTAAAGTGAATTTTTAAGCAGATTAAACACCACAAAAATCATCAAAGTTTCATCACCCTTAAAATCAAAATGATCCGTTAAATCAATATTAACTAGCTTCTTTTGCTCCGCACTTTCAAAAGCATATTCGCAGCAAGCCGCCTCAATAATAGTTCCCATAGAAATATGCCTAAATTTACTTTTATCAATTTCTTCACCCCTAATATTTTGCAAGGTCATATCAATAATTGATAAACCGCGATTTGATGAAACGGATATTAAATCCAGAAACTCCATCGCTTCGTCTAAATTGCTTTTAATAATTTCGCAACAACCCTTAATTGCTGATAATGGATTTCGAGTTTCGTGAGCAATTGATCCTGCTAGGGATTTTAGGTTTTTGATTTGAGAGTTGTTTTTTGTCATGATGTTGTTTGGGTTATTTTTGATAAGAGAATTTATGTAAAGCAATAAACTTTATCTTTATAGATTAAGATAAAGTATAGTACATTTCAAACTGTTTCTTAACAAACTATATATTTAGCTATTAATAATATTATTAACTGAATATTTAGTGAAAAATGGAGAAAGAGGAATTTGTTAAGAAATTGGGCATTATTGTCAGAGAACACAGAAAGAAGAAAGGAATCTCAATTGATGAATTAGCCTTTAAAACAAATGTTACTTACACAACTGTTTCTTGTTTAGAAAGAGGAATAGCAAAGGATTTAAAGGCTTTTAATCTTTATAAATTAGTGAAGAATTTAAATATTGATCCATCGCTTATATTTAATGAATATCACGGCGCAAATAAAGATAAATTGATTCTTATTAATAAAATCTCCTCTCTTGATAATAAGGATTTAAAAGGAATTTTAGACTCATTGAAAAAACTTACTGATTAAAAACTGGATTGCCGCGCCTGCGGCTCGCAATTGTATAGGTTCATAGTTTCGGTGACGGATTTTCATAAAAAAACCATATAAATAACCGAGTTAAAAATCTTACTT
>JBLHNE010000042.1:0-10023 GCA_047619265.1 Rickettsiales bacterium
AGGTGCTTTTAGTAAAACTCGATGCCAGCCCGAAGTTTGCAACTTTGACTTTTAGTTTACTAAAATTATTAGAAAAATAATTATCTTAAGTGCCATTATCTTTTATTTTTAACAAATAAAAGTCGCAGTTGCAAACTTCGGTCTGGCATCGAAGATAGTTAAAAAAATACTTCAGTATCTTAATGCTTAAAAACTCCAATTTAAATTAATAATTAAATTTCCCTAACCCAATTTCTCTAACCCAAAGGTCAGTTATTTTTTCCGCTAATGAATTTTGACTACAGCGGTTTTTTAAAAAGTTAAAATCAATTTCTTCAAGTTTTTGATCTTGTCCTAAGCATGCATAAAAAAATCTTTCTTTACCAGTTTTTTTGTCAATTTTTCTTTGTAGGCATTGAGAGCAAACTCCTTTTAACATGCATTGCATTGGGCTACTAAGGCTGGTAATTCCAACTGAAGCTTCATTCAAATTTTCTTTTAAATCTCCATGATAAAGTTCTGAAATTTTATGCATCATCGCATCATTTCCCATTGTTAAAACCACATCAATTTTTTGATTGGAATTTTTAAAATGGTCTTTAACAGCCTCGATAATGTTGCTGGAATAATATTCTATTGTGTTTTTGTTGGCAAGAGATTGGGCATTATTTTCTTCTTCAAAAGACAGAATCAATTCGCTGCAAGATTCTTCCAATTCTTCTTTCCTGACCAAGTCGTCATATTTTTTAAATCCACAAAATAATGTTACATCGCAGCCATTTTCTTTGTGAGCTTTTGCCAGAGCTGCAAGCGGAAAAATTCCTCTTCCTCCTGCAATTAAAATAATATTCTTTCTTTTTGATAGTGATTCATATTCTCCCTGCTTAGGGGGAATGAGCTCTTGTGTAGCTTTAGCGGAGCTGAGTGATTGGGGTTCGTAAAACAACTTTGTCGGAGCACCGCTTGGGCCCATGAAAATTATTGGTTCGTGGGTTTTTAGGTTTTTAACCAAAGACGAAGATCCGCCATTATTAACAATCATCACCGTAATTGTGCCTAATTTTGGGTCGATTTTGTAGGTTGTAACTGCCACACCTTCCATGGCCATTATTGTGGAAATATTTTTTTGATTTGCTGCAATCCATTCTTTTTTCTCAGCCAAGAAATGGTAATTATGAAGCCTGAATATGTGACCTAATTTAGTTTTTTTGGCCAAAAGTGGGGCGTGAACAACCAGTTCGATAAAATAGTCCGAAAGAATATTGACCTCTTTGACTTTAGCGGCGAATTCTTGGTTGATGTGCGTTAAAAATTCATCGAAATCATTTTTTGGCGAAAGATTCTGATGGTTGGTATTTTGTAATAAATCTAAAGATTGATTAATTATTGGGTAGCCATTTTTGGCGCTGGCCATTGCTTTAACAACACTTCCATTGAAGCTGGGGTGTAAATCTCCAAAGAAACTAACTGTTTTTCCATCGATATTTTTGGCACACAAAAAGCCAATTCCTTCACTTTTTGGTGAATTCATGGCTGGAAGTTTTTCTCCTAAAAGATCAATAATTTGGAAAGTTCCGCCATCTAATTCGAATTTTAGTTTGTCCTCATAAAATGGAGCCTTATTTGGCGTGGTTCCAGCTGCTAAGAAAAGCGCTCCTGCGCTTAGTTTAATTTCTTCTCCTGAATTATTTTTAATAATCAAAGCTTTAATTTGCCCAAATCCATCGTCAATTGCTTTTATTGGAGTGACATTTTCTACAAATTCAATTCCTTCTTCAAAAGCCTTTTGAACCTCTTCGTGATTGAGGCGGTAGGCTGGAGATTCTTGCAATGATTTGCGGTAGATGATTTTTGCACCGCCTAGTTTTTGTAGCAATACTGGAATATTTTCACCATATTTTCGGGCATCTTTAATTAATTGATGATGCTTTAAGAATTCTGCGGCAATTAATTTATCTTCCTCATTCCAGTTTTTTTCTACCTCTTCTTTTCCTAGTTTAAGGCATAAATTTTGGTATTGATTTGCAAAATTCTGAACTTGTTTAGGGTAGTAGGCAAGTGCCTCTGTTGCGGTATCAATTGCGGTTAGGCCAGATCCAACTACTAAAATTGGTAAACGAACTTGTAGATTAGATGGTAAATCTTTGCGCTCGGCGCCAGTCAATTGCAGTGCCATTAAAAAATCGGAAGCCATGCGAATGCCTTTAAGTAGATTATTTTCAATCTCAGGAATTTTTGCCCAGCCAGCGCCAAGACAAAGTGCCACATGATCAAAATCTTGTTCTTTTAATGCATCGTGACAATCAAGAGCGCTACCAAGTCTGAAGCCGCCAAACATTCTAAAATGCTCTCTTCTTTCTAGAAGTAGACGAATAATTTTAAGGAAATTTTTGTCCCAGCGCACCGTAATTCCATATTCGGCAACTCCCCCAAAACCGCTGAAATTTCTTTCATCTAGCGGTCGGTAAATTTCCTTAATGTCTTTAATTGGTTTAAATTCGACCCGATTTCCAGCCATATCAATTCCTGAAATTTCAGGATCTAGCGGCTCAATTTTAAGTCCGTCAACACCAACTACCAAATGTCCTTCACTAAGCAAATAATGTGCAAGAGTGTAGCCTGCGGGGCCAAGACCAGCGACTAAAACTTTCTTTCCGCTTGGTTTTTTTGGAAGTGGGTTTTTTAAATTAAGTGGATTCCATCTGGTTAAAAGAGAGTAAATCTCAAAACCGAAGGGCAGGTTTAAAACATCTTTTAAAGTTCTAGTTTCTGCTTGCGGAATATCGACAGGTTCTTGTTTTTGGTAGATACAAGATTTCATGCAATCATTGCAAATTCGGTGTCCAGTTCCTGCAATTAATGGGTTGTCGACAATTGCTATTGCTAGAGCGGCAAGAGATTTCCCTTCATTTTTAAGAAGGTTCATTTCAGAAATTTTTTCGTCAAGCGGGCAACCACTTAGTTCAACATTATTTGGGTCGGTTTTGAAGTTTTTCACATCTTTGCTACGTGTAGCAGAGATGTGAGTTTCTTCAATTCCTGTTCGGCAAGAATCTTTGCCTTGATTGTGGCAATAAATGCAATAATTGGTTTGAGCTAGAGCTTCAGCAAGATTGGCGCCTTGGTCGGTTAGTTTAAATCCATCGCGGTTTTTGAGATTTTTTAAGGCAGATTTTTTAACTCCATCAATTTCTTCTAGATCAACTAAATTGTCAAAATCTAGTTTTTTAGGAGTTTTAAATAAGACACCATTTTTGTGAAAAGCAATTCCATCGGCGTGGTAAAGGGCAAAAACGCAATAATTTTCCAGCTCTTCTAATTCTTTTTGGTGATTTTCTTCATCTTTCAAACAGGCGGCAATTTTGTTGGCCAGTTCCAATTCATCGAACTTATTTTGCGGAATTTGATTAATTTCTTCGTCAAAAGATTTAAATTTTTTAGAAACTCTTCTTTGCACAAAAAGCCTTTTAGCTACGAAGAGATTGGCTAGTTTTGAATGTTCATTTTGCAAATCGGAATTCGCCTTTTGAATATCGAAAAATAACGCCAAAAATTCTTCTAAGATTTTTCCAGTTTCAATTAATAAATCGCTCTCTTGTTTGGAATTTAAGGATTCTGGATTTTCTTTAGCGGCGCAATATTTTGTGTGTAGATCGAGGTTTTGATCTTTGAGGAAATCATCAAAAAATTTATCAATCTTGCAAAGCCCATCAAGCTGATACAGGTCGGAGAACTTAAGCTGGAAGATAGGATTGATTGGATTTTGATGAGTCATTCGCAATTAAAGAATAGTTGTTTCAAAAAAAGACAAAAGGATAAGTAGAGCTTGTAATTTGTAAATGAAATCCTCATGATGATTCCCTTTTTTGTTAGTTTTCAACCCTCGTTTAATTAAATTTTAAAATTATGAAAAATAAACAGCTATTTACGTCATCTTTTACGTCATCTTTTACGTCAACTTTTACGTCAACTTTTACGGCAATTTCACTTCTTGGAGCCTTAGCTTCAACATCTGCAGTTGCAGAAAATAATAATTACGACAAACGTTTCTATGTTGCACCAGCCGTATCATACATTTGGAGCGATGAAGATAGACAAACTTCACGCAACAATTACGGTTTGAGTCTTGGGTTTGGAAAAGCAGTAAGCGAGCATTTTAATGTTGAATTAAAAGCTTTTTACAACAGCTTGGAACATTCAAATAGCGACTCTGGAAAAAATCAACATCAATGGGATAATTTCGGATCAACTGTTGATGTTCAATATTACTTCAACAGAAACGATCTAGCTCCATACGCGGTTGTTGGCGCCGGATTAATGGATAGCAGAGTTCATGGCGAAAATGCAGTAGGTCTAGTAACTGAAGCTGGTTTTGGTGTTGCTTACAAAATTAATGAGTCTATTTCACTAAGATCTGATGTTCGTTACCGCTACAACAGCAACTTTAACAGACAATTAACTTCTAATGGCGCCGATGAATACAACGACATGGTTGTTAATTTTGGTCTAGTAATTCCTTTTGGAAAAGCTGAAAAATCTACTCCACATGTTGCAACTGCTGCAGTTTTGGTTGACGGAGACGACGATCAAGACGGAGTTAAAAATTCTGTTGATGCTTGTCCAGACACCAAAGAAGGTGCAAAAGTTAATAAATCCGGATGTATTTTAATTGTTACTTTGAAAGGAATTAATTTTGCTATTTCGTCTGCAAAAATAAACGACAGCTCAAAAGTAATTTTGGACAAATTAGCTGAAGAAATTAAGTCTTACCCAAATAAAGGCGAGATTGAAGTTCAAGGCCATTCTAGTTCAGACGGAAAATCTAGCTTTAATATGACTCTTTCTCAAAAAAGAGCTCAAACAGTTGTTGAATATCTAAAAGATAAAGGCGTTAAAAATGAACTTATTGCTAAAGGTTACGGCGAGACATATCTAATTGCTGACGAATCTACTAGAGCAGGAATACTCGCAAATCGTAGAGTTGATTTGGTTTGGAAATAGTCTTTTAGAATATTTATCGATTTTCTAAGATTTTTTAATAGCTGCGAACTGTAACAAGTTCGCAGCTATTTTTTTGTCTTTAATTATTGCTGTCCCATTAAAATTTAGGTCTTTATCCGTTAGCCTTTAGAGCCCTCGGTGCCGGTCATATTTTACAACTGCGACCCTTTTTTTGCTAAAAATCAAAGAAATTGACACTTTAGGTGATTATTTTGTTACTAATTTTAGTAAACAAAAGGTCAGGGTTGCAAATCCAGACCAGCGCTCGGAACTTATTTTACCTAAATATTTGTATGGAGCGCAGCGACGTGGTAATCCATACAAATATTCAAGTAAAATAAAGTTCTAATAAATTTAGTGGGACGCTAGCGGTTAAAAATTACGATTAGTTTTTGAGGTAACAATTAACTAGTAAAAGATACTGAGGATCTTTTAAAGATTTTCTAATTGTCTTTGGAATTCTTGCGCTGCAAGAAGCGGTTCAGATGATGCGTTGATTGGTCTTCCAACTACAATGTAACTAACTCCATTTAGAAAAGCGGTTTTAACATCAACAACTCTTTTTTGATCGTCTTTTACAACTTCTTCTGAGGTGTTTTTTAGGCGAATTCCGGGTGAAACTATTGTGAAATTTTCTCCTAGATTTTGGCGCATGGTTTTTGCTTCAAGGCCTGATGAAACTACACCATCAATTCCAGCTTTTAAGGCAAGCTTAGCTTTTTTAATCACTAGATCTTCCAATGTTATTTGGGGATCAAAACCCATATCAATTAAATCTTTTTGATCGAGATTAGTCAGAATTGTAACAGCTAAAAGCTTCATATTACCCTTATTTTGGGCTGCTTGTTGCATTATTTCCAGACTTGCTGCATGAATAGTTAGAAATTCGATATTGGAATATTTTGAGAGATTTTTAACAGCTTTACCAATTGTAGCGGAAATATCGTAGAGTTTTAGATCGGCAAAAACTTTTTTATTTTCCCCAGCAAGCCATTCGATCATTTTGAAGTAATCGCCACTCATCAAAAGTTCTAGACCTATTTTGTAGAAAGTGACTTCGTCGCCAAGTTTTTCAACTAGATTTTGAGCGGATTTGATATCGGGAAAATCAAGGGCAACAATTAATCGATCTTTCTGCATTTATTTTTTCTTTTTTCTTTTTGATGCGGGTTCGGTGCCATTTAAAATGCGCCCGATATTTTCTTTGTGACGAAGAAAAATTATGAAAGCTAGAAAAACTACTAAAAGAATTTCTGGAGTTGAGGCTCTGGAATAAAGGCTAAATCCGGCAGTAATAAGGATTGCAGAAAGTGAGGAAATTGAGGAAGTTTTGATAAAAAGAAAAATAATTATCCAAGCAAAACAACAAACTAGGCCAATGATTGGGTTAAGAGCTAATAAAACCGCTAGGCTGGTTGCAACTCCTTTGCCGCCTTTAAATTTTAAATAAATGGGGAAAACGTGACCAATAACTGCAACTGCCGCAACTAAAGAGATGAATGTGTAGGAAAATGCGCCGGAGGTGAATAGGTATTTGGCAATAATAACCATTACAGCACCTTTTGCTGCGTCGAGAATTAGAGTAGCAAATCCAATTTTCTTTCCCAAAATTCGAGCAACATTGGTGGCGCCAATATTTCCAGAACCGGCTTTTCTGATATCTTGCTTGCCAAATATTTTAGCCAAAACCAAACCAAAAGGAATTGAGGCAACAAAATAGGTCAGAGCAAGAAATAATATTTGGTACAGATAAATCATAATTATTTATTTTTATTATGATTTTTTCTGAAATCGGCAAGCGAAACAATTTTGTTTGAAGAATCGACATTAACAGATTTCTTGGATTCAGAATCTCTTCCTAGAATATCGCTCGAATCTTCATCTAAATTTTCAGCATCTATGACGTTAAATTTTAAACCAAAATTAACACTCGGGTCAGCAAAAGCAGAAATTGCGCGATATGGAATAGTTAGTTTTTCCAGAATGCCAGAAAATCCTAAGGAAATGCTAAAAAAATCATCTTCAACTTTAAGAGAGTTAAATTGATGCTGAATGACAATGGTCATTTCAGAAGGGAATCTTTTTTTTAGGGAATCAGGAAGAATGGTACCGGAATTTATGGTAGAAAAAGTAACTACAAAATGATGGTTGCCATGCAAGCCACCTTGCTCAACTTTTTTTAATACTTTATTGATGATTGTTCTCATTGAATCTTCAATGATTTCATCGTAATTGATGTGATCGTAATTGATTTGATCTTGCATATTGATTTAAAAGATGAAGAGTTTTTAAAGATGTAGGAGCTTTGTAAGCGGTGACTTTCTGTTGACAGGTAGTCACCAAACCCCGATAAACAAACTTATGCTAAGCGGCGATAGCCACTGGAGCAAATTCTTGATTATCATTGGCAAAGTTATCGTTTGCGTTTATTGTTTTTGAACGGATATTACAGCTTTTTAACGGCTGCAACCGGCAGTTTCTAAACCGAGTAAAACTAACATTTTTATTATGATTGTCGAAGCTATGTCATCCCCATAAAAAATTGGTGGAGATGTCGGGTACCGCCCCCGAGTCCAAAACACCTATTTTATGTCAAATTTATCACCATATCTTTTCTTAAAAAAAAGAAAAGCGAAGCATATGTAATGTTAAAAAGCTTCTTTGGCAAGTTTTTTCTAGAAATATTAATTTCTAAAATCAAATTCTAGTAGTATCAATAAATCTTAAATTGCACCTAAAATTATTTAGCAAAAGTAATTTTAAATCCTTTCTAGCGCAAGCTATTACAGAATCGGTTTGAAATAAACTTTTCCAATTTAAATTTATTTTTCTAATCAAATAATCACGACTTCCACTTAAACAATATCGCTAGTCAATAAAATTCTATTCTTTTTTTCAAAAGCCTTCCTACAATGTTTGGTAAATATTTTTTTTTAAAGAAATTCTAAAATAAAGTTCAATTTTCATAAAATAATGACAATACAAAATTCCGCAGAAAACCCCAAAGAAAACCCCGCAGAAAACCCAGCAGAAAACCCTGAGGAAAATATTTCCATTCCCAGCAAATCTCTCATTTTTTTAAAAGCCACAACCATTGCCATGGGAATTGTTTTTGTGGTTTTGTTAATTGCTTTTTTTTTGATTAAGCAGAAAAAATCTAGTCCAAAAATAAGTAAATGTGCTGATTTTTTGGAAACAGAAATTTCTGGAAAAATTCAGGAAATGACTATTTCTGGAAATTACATCATCGTTTTGACTGAGCAAAATCCAAAAACTAAAAAACAGGAAATCATCAAAATAGACAGCAAATGCTCTACAATTAAAAATAAAATTCAATTCAATGCTCTCTAAATATTCTTCATTTTCGGAAAATTCTAAAGGTAGGCTGCACGCAGAAAGCGATTACCAATTTCGTTCAATTTATGGAAGTGATCGAGATCGCATAATTAATTCCAACTCTTTTCGCCGCTTGCAATACAAAACCCAAGTTTTTGTCAATCACAAGGGCGATCATTACCGAACCCGCCTTACTCATTCTCTAGAAGTTGCTCAAATTGCCAGATGGATTGCCTCTGGTCTTGGATGTAACAAAGATTTGGCGGAGGTGGTTTCGCTGGCGCACGATTTAGGGCACACGCCGTTTGGTCATGCAGGAGAAGATGCTTTGTCCGCAAAAATGAAAGATTTTGGTGGCTTTTCTCACAATGCTCACACCCTAAAATTAATCACTGAATTAGAGCAATCCTACCTTGATTTTGACGGACTCAATCTTTCTTGGGAAATGCTTGAAGGCGTAGTTAAGCATAATGGCGCCATTAAAGATGTTTCAAAAGTTCATTCCTACATTAATCATTACAACCAAAAACATGATCTAGATTTAAAAAGATCACCTTCAATTGAAGCACAAATTTCAGGAATTTCCGACGACATTGCCTACAATAATCACGACATTGAAGATGGTATTCGGGCGGAATTATTCACCATAGAAGATTTGCTAGGCCTACCTTTTATTGGTCAAAAATTTCATGAAGTTTTGCAGCAAAAACCAGATGCCAGAATTGAAGTTTTGGTTTCGCAGGCTAAAAAAAGAATTGTTAACGATATGGTTTTAGATGTGATTTCTCAAACCGAAAAAAACATCAAAAAACACAAAATTAACAATAGTGAAGATGTACGCAATTTCGATTCTTTATTGGTGCAATTTTCTCCTGAAGTTGAAATTGCCCATCAGGAAATTAAAAAATTCTTGCATAAAAATATGTATCGTCACCACAAAGTTAACCGAATGACAGCTTCGGCTCATAAAATTGTTAGTGGATTATTTGATTTTTTCATTCAAAACCCCACCTGCCTGCCTTCGCATCATCAAATTTCTAGCAATAACGCCAAAGAAATAGCAATTAATGTTTCCGACTACATTGCTGGAATGACAGATCGCTTTGCTATTAAAGAATATGAAACATTGATTAATTTGAAGGTTTCTTAGCTGCTTTCGTTGAATTTTGGCTAATGCTTGCTCGTCAATAAAGCTTTGAGAAATGGGCAAACATAATCTGGGTTAATGAACTAATAGTTGTATTAACGATGGTTTGGAGGGAGTTTTAAACCCAGTTCTAACAGGTTTTTACCCCGACACTAAAAAGCCAGCATAAAATACGAGTTTTATGGCAGTTTTGAACGCCAATAGCATTGATCTAGCGGGTAGATATTCCTTCAGTTTGCCCTTTTGCATCGATCTTAAAATGTTCAAATGACACCTTTTAAAGAATATTAAGATGCTGACTTAAGAAAAATTATGCAGCATTTTTTAAATAAATTAGAAGAAAAATATCCGCAAGAACCCCCTTTAAAGTGGAAGATTTAATGGTCTTAACAAAAATGCAAAAACCGTTAACCTAACTATTGATTTTAGTAAAGACGAATCTAATTTATATTTTGGTATTGGCTCTTTTTCAAAATGAGTGGGTAAATCAATTTCTTGCACCAAAAACCCCAGATGATAATTTTGCTTCTTTAACAAAAATTATCATTAACCATGAACCT